>NZ_CP025118.1:2748750-3054166 GCF_002831665.1 Lacinutrix sp. Bg11-31 | reverse complement strand
TTTATTAAAAAACTAACGCCAGAAAGTTTAGGTAAATTAATAGCTATGTATGAACACAAAATATTTGTTCAAGGTGTTATCTGGAACATCTATAGCTACGACCAATTTGGAGTAGAACTTGGAAAGCAATTAGCGAGTTCAATTCTAGAAGACATACAATCTGGCACTTTTAAGAATCACGACAGTTCTACCCAAAATCTTTTAGAATTCTTCAAGAAATTTAGATAATTATTGTTGAAAAACCTGTTAATAGGTTTGTTTTTCAGCATCTAAATATCAGCTATTTAGACGTATCTTTATACCACAGAAATTTGTTAACATTAAGTTAATGTTAAAGCGTTAATTATGCGTATTTTTGCCAAAAATTAAAACAAACAAACTTTAATCCCACAAAATGAAAGACACAATTAAAATGTTGTTTTTTGCAGTTACAATTTTATGTTCTGCAATCACTATGGCTCAAAGCACGGTTACTGGAACCGTACTAGATCCAGAAAGTAAAGCTCCTTTACCAGGTGTAAATATTTTAGAAGCAGGAACTTCTAATGGAACCTCTACAAATTTCGATGGTAATTTCAGTATTGTAACCAAATCTAAAGAAGCAAAAATAATTGTGTCTTACGTAGGTTATTTATCTCAAGAGTTTACTGTTACTGGCAGCAAAGACCTTGGAGCAATTACTTTATCTCCAAGCGAGTTTGGATTACAAGAAGTTAATATTATGGCATCTGTTGCTGTAGACAGAAAAACGCCTGTAGCGGTTTCTACAATAAAAGCTGCGGATATTGAATTGAAATTAGGAACTCAAGAATTTCCTGAAGTATTAAAATCTACTCCAGGAGTTTACGCAACTAAAAGTGGTGGTGGATATGGAGATGGACGTATAAATCTACGTGGTTTTAGTTCAGAAAACGTTGCTGTAATGATAAACGGTGTGCCAGTAAACGATATGGAAAATGGTCGTGTATACTGGTCTAACTGGGCTGGATTAGGAGATGTAACACGATCATTACAAGTGCAAAGAGGTTTAGGAGCTTCTAAAGTAGCAGTGCCTTCAATAGGTGGAACAATAAATATTATCACAAAATCAACAGATGTTGAAACTGGCGGTAATGTTACTATGTCTGTTGGTAATGATGGATATCAAAAATATGGCGCAACGTATTCTACTGGTTTAATGGAGAATGGATTAGCAGTATCAGTATCTGCAGCTAAAATATTTGGTAATGGTTATGTAAATGGTACTGAATTTAATGGTGTTAATTATTTTTTAAACATATCTAAAGAAATTAATGACGCTCACAAATTATCATTTACTGTTTTTGGGGCTAAGCAAGAACATGGTCAAAGATATAACAGAAAAACAATAGAAGGATACAGAGCAACAGAAGCTGGAGGAAAGAAATTTAATGCAGATTGGGGATACCATAACGGTCAAGTTAAAAATTCTTCTTTTAATTTTTATCACAAACCTCAAATGTCATTAAATCACTTTTGGGATATAAATGAAAAAACATCTTTATCTACAGCTCTATATGCTTCTTTTGGAAGTGGTGGTGGAAGAAGAGAACAAGGAAGTAAAATTGGATCTGACACCTATAGATTAGGTAATTCAGACCAGCCAATAGATTTTGATACAATTGCCGAAGAAAACAGAGCTCTTGGAAATTTAGGTTCTTCAGATATTCTTAACAACTCAAACAATTCGCATAAATGGTATGGTGTTTTATCTACTTTAAAAACTAAAGTTGGTGATAAATTAACCATTTTAGGTGGTTTAGATGGGAGATATTATGTTGGTTCTCACTGGTATGAAGTATCTGATCTTTTAGGAGGACAGTTTTTCTTAAACACAACGTCGAGTGACAATACTTTTAATCAAGCATTACAAGTTGGCGATCGTTTTGGTAAAGACTACGATGCTACTTCTGTTAATATGGGATTATTTGGACAAGCAGAATACGATTTTAGCGACAAGCTTTCAGCATTTGTTTCTACAGCTGTATCTAATACAACATATAGCAAAGAGGATTTCATGAAATACGCTACAAACGATCCTGAAAGAAAATCTGATAAAGCAAATTTTGTTGGTTATAGCTTTAAAGGTGGTGCAAATTACAATTTAGACGAAACAAATAATGTGTTTGCTAATATTGGTTATTTCTCTAAAGCACCATTTCTAAATGGGAATGTTTTCTTAAGTGATAGATCAACGGTACTTAACGAAGAAGCTTTAAACGAAAAAGTATTTAGTGCAGAAATAGGTTACGGCTATAGAAGCTCAAACTTCTCTGCCAATGTTAACATCTATAGAACTTCTTGGTTAGACAAATCTTTAACAGGAACAGTAGGTAATCCTGATCCAACAGCAGATAGACTAACTTACAATATTCCAGGATTAGATGCTTTACATCAAGGTGTAGAACTAGATTTCTTATACAAATTTAATAGTAAGTTAAAAGCTACTGGTATGGTTTCTTTAGGAGACTGGACTTGGAAAAATGATGCTAGTGGTAAGATTTTTACTCCAGACGGAACGTTAGCAGATGAAGTTACAGTATACGCAAAAGACTTAAAAGTAACAGATGCTGCACAAACAACTTTTGCTTTTGGTTTAAACTATAAGTTATTACCAGAATCTTTAATTTATGTAGATTACAACTATGCAGGAAACCTATATGCTAGTTATTTTATTACAGATAGACAAGATGAAACTAACAGACAGGATTCTTGGGAAGTACCTTCTTATGGCTTGTTTGATTTAGGCTTAAAACATGGATTTAAAGTCGGAGAATTTGACACTACATTAATAGCAAAAATGAATAATGTTTTCAATACAGAATATGTTTCTGATGCAAATGATGGACTTGGTTCTACCGCTTCTTCAGCATTAGTATATTATGGTTCTGGAAGAACATTTAGTGTTGGAGCAAAAATTAAATTTTAAAAATAAATAAATATGAAAAAAATAGTTTTTTTATTAACAATTATAGGCGCAATCTTTACAGGTTGTAATCCTTTAGAAGACATCAATAATGAAATTGATGCACAGCAAAACGATGTTGTTGGTAGTACAGAATATACTGTAACAGCAGATGATTATTCGGCTTTAGATCTTGGTTTTGGGAGTTTTAACTCAGAGCAACAAGCAAAAGATTCAATACCACAAATATTAACAGACATGTACTCTTTTTGGGGACAAGGTTCTTCTGTTTTAGTAAACTATAACCTTTATGTTGGTAATGCAGAAGGTGTAAGTGACTATACTGGTTCAGATGTTTACTCTTTAACCAATGCAGATTATGCTTTAACTGGAAGTGATGCTTTTGGATTTTATCCAAACGTAAATGCAGCATCTCAAATACCTAGTGTATTAAGTGCGCAAATAGCAAGCCCAACTGAAGGACAAATTGTATTAGCAAAATATAAGCAATATACAGAAATACCAGTAGTAGGTTTAGCAAACTTGATAGATTATAATTTCGCCGGTAGTTTTGAAGGATGGAATATAGTAGAAGAATTTGGTGGAGATGATATTTGGGTATCAGATACTGGTAATGTAAAAGCTAGTGGTTTCTTTGGTGGGACTCAAGTTGCTAATACAGAGTGGTTGGTTTCACCTTCTATTGACTTAAGTGGTGAAGACAATCTTAAGTTTCAAATTACACAAGAACTTGATTTCGCTGGAGATGCTTCTTTAGTTAAAATTTTAGTTTCTACAGATTATACAACAGATGTATTAACTGCAACTTGGGATGAAATCACCTTAGCTAATCCTGCAACTGGAGATATGGCTTCATCTGAAGATTATGATTTCTCTGCTTACGATGGTCAAACAATTAATATTGCTCTTAAATATACTTCTATAGGAGATGATCCAGCAACAGCTACAGTTGATGAAGGTGACGCTGCACGTTGGAGAGTTGCTAACATGGCTATCAAAACATTAGGAGCTACAGGAAATACAACTTCTAATGGTGAATACTTTATGTATTCTGGAGGCAATTGGGAAGCTGTAGACAGTATCTATTATTTAAGTTCTGCAGACTACGATGCTATGGGAACAGGTTCTGGTCAACCAGGTCAATACAACAACTTTAGTAGTTCTTTATCTCCTAACAATTATTTACCAACATTCTTAGCTTCTAGCTTTCCTTACGGACAGGAAGACGAGGAGTTATTTGTAATTTATGATTACTACTCTAGTAATTCTGGAGCACAAAGAAGAGGTAATCTATATACTTTTACTAGTGGTATGTGGAATGCTCACGAATCTACTATTGAGACTTCTTTACAATTTGGTTTTGATAATGGTGTTTGGGTACCAGATAACACAATAAGATACACGTTAATAGCTGCAGATTATACTTTATCTTCTGCTGCATTGTTAGCTGAGCCGGGTTTTGAAGGTCCAGCAGCAAGTATGGGTAATTATGGTAACTTTGATAGAAGAGTTGGTAACTCTGCTTACTGGAGTGAAGAAATGGTTATTACTGCTATAAGTCTAATATTAGATAATAACGATCCATCAGCTATGGATGAACAGAAGTATATTGTTACTGTGGATATTTACAACGGAAGTAATGGCACTGAAGATTTTAGTGTAATAAAAACAGCAGGAGAATGGGTTTCTAACTAATAATCCAGATTGCTTAAATTATAAAAAACCGCTTCTTTAAAGAAGCGGTTTTTTTATGCTTAATAATTACTACATTTGTTAAACAACTAAAAAATAGAATTATGATTAAAATGTTGCACTCTTATTGGGCTTATCTTGTTTTTTTAATGATGATAATTGCAACTGCAAATGCACTAATAAAGCACTTTGGAAAGAAAGAATACACACCTAAAGATTTTAGAATTGCATTGTTTACACTTATAGTCTCACATATTCAATTACTAATAGGTATTGTATTATGGTTTGCTCAAGACTATTTTGGAGAGCTTTCTGTGGGAGAAGTCATGAAAAACTCTGCATTAAGATCTAACGCTGTAGAGCACCCAATTGCTATGATTTTAGCTGTAGCCTTTATTACTATAGGTTATTCTAAACACAAAAAGAAATTAACCTCAGCTGGAAAACTAAAGCCCTTAGCTATCTTTTATACACTAGCACTAATTTTGGTTTTAGCAAAAATTCCCTGGAGTATTTGGTTCTAATCATTTTATAACAAATAAAAACGCCAACTAAATTAGTTGGCGTTTTTATTTTAATTTATTAGATGATTAAGATTTCTGCATGTTTTTAGCCTCAATACTTAATGTAGCATGTGGCACTAATTCTAATCGTTTTGGATTAATTAATTTACCAGTTACACGGCAAACACCATAGCTTTTATTTTCTACTCTAATTAAAGCATTTTTAAGATCACGAATAAATTTCTCTTGTCTAATAGCTAATTGTGAATTAGACTCTTTACTCATTACTGCACTACCTTCATCAAAGGCTTTAAATTGAGGCGAAGTATCTTCGGTACCATTATTATGGTCGTTCATGTACGCGCTTTTAATAAGCTCTAAATCGCGTTGTGCACTGTCTATTTTTTCAAGAATTATAACTTTAAATTCTGCTAATTCTTTATCTGAATATCTTACTGTGTGTTCTGATGCCATACGATTAATTTTTAATTATAAATAACTTTGTATTTATAGTGTCGAATGCAATATCTATACCGTTATCTAACTGTTCTACAATCTCAAGGCTATCTGTTAATGTTTCAGCCTTAATATATTCTAAATTTGTTTGCACTGCTTTCGCAATCTCTTCATTTCTTTGAAGCTGAACAGAAATACGATCTGTAACCTCAAAACCTGAATCTTTACGCAAATTCTGAATGCGATTTACAAGTTCTCTTGCAATACCTTCTTCTCGTAAACCTTTAGATATTGTTACATCTAAAGCAACTGTTAATGCTCCTTCACTTGCCACAAGCCATCCTTCGATATCTTGAGAAGTAATATCTACATCACTACGTTCTAAAGTAATACTTTTTCCATTACACTCGACATCAATCGTTCCGTTTTGTTCAATATTTTTAATATCTTCTGAAGTCATTTTTTGAATCTGACCTGCAATCAACTTCATATCTTTACCAAAACGTGGTCCTAAAGCTTTAAAATTAGGCTTAATTTGTTTCACTAAAATATCCGAAGCATCTTCTAAAAGCTCAACATCTTTAATATTTACTTCACTTTTAATTAAATCTGCTACTGCTAAAATTTCTTCTTTCTGTTGTTCAGAACTTACAGGAATCATAATTTTTTGCAATGGCTGACGCACTTTAATTTTCTCTTTAGCTCTTAACGATAATACCAAAGAACATATTGTTTGTGCAGCTTCCATTTTTCGTTCTAAAGCTTTATCTATAAAGCGTCCATCACTTTTTGGAAACTCTGCCAAATGTACACTTTCAAAGGTTTCAGAATGTGTTGTATTTGTTAAGTCTAAGTAAAGTTTATCCATAAAAAATGGTGCAATTGGTGCTCCAAGTTTTGCTATGGTTAACATACAGGTGTATAATGTTTGATAAGCCGAAATTTTATCTTGTTGGTAATCGCCTTTCCAGAAACGCCTTCTACTTAAACGCACATACCAATTACTTAAATAATCTTGTGTAAAATTTGAAATAGCTCGTGCTGCTTTTGTAGGCTCGTACTCTGCGTAATAGTCATCAACTTTTTGAATTAATGTATTTAATTCTGAAAGTACCCATCTATCAATTTCGGGTCTATCTTCTAAAGCAATCTCATCTTCAGAATAGGTAAATTTATCAATATTTGTATAGAGCTGAAAGAATGAGTATGTGTTATAAAGTGTTCCGAAGAACTTACGCTTTACCTCTTCTATTCCTTCTAAATCGAATTTTAAGTTATCCCATGGATTTGCATTCGCAATCATGTACCAACGCGTAGCATCTGCTCCATAAGTATCTAAGGTCTCGAATGGATCTGTTGCATTTCCTAAACGTTTAGACATTTTCTGTCCGTTTTTATCTAACACTAATCCGTTAGAAACAACGTTTTTATAAGCTACAGAATCGAAAACCATAGTTGCGATTGCATGAAGTGTATAAAACCATCCACGTGTTTGGTCTACTCCTTCTGCAATAAAATCTGCAGGAAAAGATTCGTTATTGTCAATTTTCTCTTTATTTTCAAAAGGATAATGCCATTGTGCATAAGGCATAGAACCAGAATCGAACCAAACATCTATTAAATCGCTTTCACGCTGCATTGGTTGTCCGCTTGCCGATACTAATACTATTTCATCAACGATATTTTTATGTAAATCTATTTTCGCATAGTTTTCTTCAGAATTGTTTCCGACTTCAAAATCAGCAAAAATATCTTCAGCTAAAACACCAGCAGTAACTGCTTTTTTCATTTCGGCTTTCAGTTCTTCAACAGAACCAATACAAATTTCCTCTTTACCATCTTCTGTTCTCCAGATTGGTAATGGAATTCCCCAATAACGAGATCGCGATAAATTCCAGTCGTTTGCGTTTGCCAACCAGTTTCCAAAACGACCTTCTCCAGTAGATTTTGGTTTCCAATTAATACTTGTGTTAAGCTCGTGCATACGACCTTTAACATCTGTTACTTTAATAAACCAAGAATCTAATGGGTAATAAAGGATTGGTTTATCTGTACGCCAACAATGTGGATAACTGTGTTTATATTTTTCTACCTTAAAGGCCTTGTTTTCTTCTTTTAACTTAATAGCTAACTCAACATCTATAGAACGTTCTGGAGCTTCACCATCGTTGTAATATTCGTTCTTAACATACTTACCACCAAACTCTTTCATTTCTGGTCTAAAACGACCTTGTAAATCTACAAGTGGTACTAAATTATCATTTTCGTCTTTTACTAAAAGTGGTGGAATTTCTGGTACTGCTTGTTTTGCAACCAATGCATCGTCTGCCCCAAAAGTTGGTGCTGTATGTACAATTCCAGTTCCATCTTCTGTTGTTACAAAATCTCCTGCAATAACTCTAAAAGCATCTTGAGGATTATCGTTTGGTAATGCATATGGTAATAATTGTTCGTATTTAATACCAACAAGATCTTTTCCTAAAAATTCTTTTACAACAAAATATGGTATTTTCTTGTCTCCATCTTTATATTCTAAAAGTGCTGGTTTTTCTTCAACTCTTTTAAATTTGCCATCAAACTGTTTGTTTACTAGTGCTTTTGCCAAAATTACATTCATAGGCTTGAATGTGTATTGGTTATAAGTTTCAACTAAAACATAATCAATTTTTGGCCCAACTGTTAGTGCTGTATTACTTGGCAGCGTCCATGGTGTTGTAGTCCATGCTGTAAAATGTATATCGCCTTCGTTTTGTAAAAAATCTGGTAATGTACTTTCTATCGCTTTAAATTGAGCAACAATAGTTGTGTCTGTTACATCTTGGTAAGCACCTGGTTGGTTAACTTCGTGTGAGCTTAAACCAGTTCCTGCTTTTGGTGAATAAGGCTGAATAGTATAGCCTTTATACATTAATTTTTTAGAGTATATCTCTTTTAACAGCCACCAAACTGTTTCCATGTATTTAGGCTCGTAAGTAATGTATGGATTGTCCATATCTACCCAATAACCCATTTTTTGAGTTAGGTTATTCCAAACATCTGTATAACGCATTACTGCTTTACGGCAAGCTGCATTATAGTCTTCTACAGAAATAGTTTTACCTATATCTTCTTTGGTAATACCTAATTCTTTTTCAACACCTAATTCTATTGGTAATCCATGCGTATCCCAACCAGCTTTACGCTTAACTTGGTAACCTTTCATGGTTTTGTAACGTGGAAAAATATCTTTTATAGCACGTGCTAAAACATGGTGTACTCCTGGCAAACCATTTGCACTAGGTGGACCTTCGAAAAACACGTAAGGTTTTGCACCTTCGCGAGTGGTTACACTTTTTTCAAAGATGTTATTTTCTTGCCAGTATGCTAAAATTTCTTCTGCAACGTTTGGTAAGTTAAGTCCTTTATATTCAGGGAATCCTGCGCTCATTTTTTCTAATTTCATCTGTTCGTAATATTTTCCTATAAAGTCAGATGGAATAAGTCAATTGAAGCTATTGCTAACCATCAAATTGCTAAGTATTTGACTTATTTCTAATAGGAAAAGCGAAATTAAGAAATTCTACTGAAAGGACTCTTTTTATAGCATAAAAAAAGCTTCAGCAAAAAACTGAAGCTTTTAAAATTTTTAACCACAAGTTTATTCTATAATAATCTTCTTATCTATTAGAATATTATTTTCAGTCTTAATACTAACGATATATAAACCTGTACTTAGGTTTGAAATCGAAATACCATTTGCTAATGTTTGTGCACTTAAGCCTTGTTTATTAAAGATATTTTGACCTAAAGTATTGTATAATACTAATTGCTTTACATTATTCTTTAGTCCTTTTATAAATAAAGTCTCTTGATTATTGTTATAGAAAATAGTAGCGTTTTCTACCGTATCAAACTCTTCAGTATTTAAGGTTTGACCTGCCGTAAATACAATTTCAAATCGATTAGTAATAATACCTGCTTCTACTGTTACTGTATATGCCAATGTTCTAAGATTGTGATATGTATTATTATCTTTTAAATAAATGTCTAAAGATGGATCTACATTTTCTAATGCATCAATACCTATTTCTATAATACCTCCATTTTCCGTTTTAACCGTTAATGGTAGAGATGTTGTTGGTAAAGTTTCGTTTATTCCTTGTATTACAAATTTCTCGTTTGCAAAATCCCAATACATATCTTCAATATTTCCTTCGTCTATTTTAGCATCGTATCCCCAATTATAATCTATAGTTGCATTTTCGTCGATAGTTAAAAGAATTTGTCTATTATAGGTTTCAGGAGATTTAAAGCCAAATCTAAATTTAGGTCTTAAGTCTACTACTGCAGAATTTTCATTATTATTAGAAGTATTATTCGTGTTTTTAAAAAACCACGAGTTTGTATTTCCTGTTTCTTTAACAAAGATTCTTTGATTATTTTCAAATTTAATATCGCCAGAACTTATGCCTTCTACAAAGAAACCTTGACCTACAGGTATGTATTGTCTTGGTATTTTAGCACCAATTTCTAGCCCAGTTGTACCTCCAGTTGAGTAATCATGCTGCATCGCAGGAGTTCCTCCAGAAAGATTAAGTATTCCATAACCTCCTTGGTATTCTAAAGTATTGTGAGTACCACCTGCAAAATGCTCCCAGAAATAAAGTTGTCCACTAAGATTTGGGTTGGCATTAATAAATGCATAAGCATCTATTGCAGATGCGTATGGGTTACCAACTAAATAAGTATTACTTGTAGTTATTGGTAATAGTATTGTACCATTATTAGGTTTACCAGAAAAAGTATAATTCTGCTCGTTTGAAACTGCTCCTGATCCTGGTCCTTTCATAGAATAACCTTCTCCAACCTTAAGATTTCCATTTTCTAGCACTTGCTCCCAATTATAGTAATCTGTTGCTAGGTTACCATATTTCCATAGCCAATAACTAGCAATTTTAATTGGTGAAGTACTATTATCTCCATTATAACCACCTATAAAATCGATTGCTACTGGATTAATAGGATCTGTTCCATCCATCATAACATTACCTATAGTATAAATTTCATTTCCATCTACTGCCGAGTTTGTATCACTAGAATGTACTGGAGATGAAAAATAATTATAAGTATATAAATTCTCTGTTCCTTGTTGGTCTTTATCTAGCCTCCCATTAGTTCCAACTACTAAATCACTTTTTTCTGTTTGAATTAATTGAGACTCTCCATCAAGATCTATAAAACCATCCAATTTTAAATACCAAGTGTTTTTAAGTTCATTATCTGCGATTTTTAGTTTTTGATTTCCATCTACAAACAAACCTAATGTTGTATGATTTACAGACGTGGTTACGTTATTTTTTATGCTTACAATAGACCAGTCTTTATTATTTTCTTCATCTGTAATATCCCAAACATCTCCATGAAGCCATGTTTCTACTTTTGACCAATCTCCATCTGCTATTGTTTGATATGGCATTGGTGCTGTTTGCTCTTGAACGGTTGTAATATTATGAAGTTTTAGATTATTACTGTTTTCTGAATAATCAAATGTTCTGCTGTCAACTATATTAGACATTGGGTAATACCCTTTTAAATTAGTCCATAAAACTTTCGCAGAAGTATTTGAATCTTGAATATCTTTTGGCACGATAGCACCTCTTAAAACTCCAGAATTATTCTCAATCTCTTGATATACCATTTGCTGGTTTTGCTCATTAGTTAAAGCTGAATCAAAAACTCTTACTTCATCTATATCACCATTAAAATGACCTGAGCCAGCTGTACTTGTATTTGTTGGATATCTTCCTATAGTAAATTCTCTTGTTGAATAAATATGAGAGCTTCCATTAAAATTCTTAGTTAATAATTCTGAACTTAATCTCGAATCTGTGCTTGTTCCTATTAATTCTCCATTTAAATATAATTTAACAGTTTGATCGTTCGAATTAAATACACCTGCTATATGATACCATAAATGGTTTTGAAGCTTAATATTTAACAATGGATTTGGTTGAACTTGTATATTACTTGAAGGAAAATTGCTGCCTGATGTTACTTGATCTTGAGTAATAACATGAAAAGCAGGCGTTCTAGCACTAGTTACAAATAGTCTCATGTTTTCTTGACCAGCCACACTGTAAAAATTTGGAAGGCTCCCGTCTGAAGTGTGATCAATTTTCACCCAACTCATAATTGTTCCTGCTGTCCAGTTTTCTATATAAGGTTCTGTATCTAAATAATCATCTACACCATCGAAATCTATGGTCGCATTTTCTAAATATGTATCAAAATCGTCTCTATAATCTAAATCACCACCATTAATTAAATCTCCATCAGTATCTGGTAATATTGATAAATTTGTTGGATCATCTATCTCATCATTTACATCGTAAGCATCATTATCTAAATCATTGTTAAGAATACTATTAGCCATCCCGTTTTCTTGGATATCTAACAAACCGTCATTATCACTATCTAAATCTAGATAATCTGGTTCATCTATCCCATCTGTGTTTTCTGGTGTTATTCCTGCTCCGTAATTATCCCATAAACCTATATAAGATCCTGTTAGATTAACAGTTCCACTTGGCGCTATGTATGTGCTAGTAGGTTGCGCTTCTATATTATCTGGAATTCCGTCGTCGTCATTATCAATATCTAATTGAGGTTGGCATAAAAAACTGTATGCAAAAGTATCTAATCCATGTGGATCGTGTGTTCCTGAAGCTAAGCCTCCAGATATAACAATATGTCTTATAGAAACAATACTTACAGGATCGCTAGTTGCAAATCCAATAGTGTTTTCTAAATTTTGCCCAACTATTACATTTCCTTTTAAAACACCATCTACATCGTACAAATCTACATTACCAACAGCATCATCTCCAACATACGCATCTCTAAAATAAGCTATTAAATTCCCATCAGCATAAACTTCATAATTTACTATTGCTGTATCAGCAGTAGTATCAAACGCATCAACAAAATCAAAACTAAATGAAGAGACTGGGTTTGTAAAATTAATATTTACCGTATAATAATCTCCTGTTTGGTTTCCTACTTCTGGATAAACATATACACTATGACTAGGCCCATTCCCTGAAGTAAAAGGCGCAAAGGTTGTTGCTCTAAACTCATCAACCTCATAAGATCTATAAACATAATTATCTTCGAAGTCCATAGTACCATTAGCAAATGCACCTATACTTTCAGAACCAGAACCATCTACTGTAGAACTTGCAGGAAAAACATAATCATTACTACCATTTAAAACTGTTAATAGTTGGCCTCTGCCTAAAACTTCTTGCTCAAATCCAGATTCTTCATAACCTAAACCATTCGTATTGTTAGCTATTATAAAAACATCAAAACCATTCTTAGACCAAGTAATGGCATCTGTTTGAGGTGTAGCGGCTCCAAATATTATTGGACATTCAATAGTATCTAATACTCCATCATTATCGTCATCAACATCAAAATAATCTTTGATAGAATCATTATCTGTATCTACTACTTGTGAATAAGTATTGGAAGG
Source organism: Lacinutrix sp. Bg11-31 (assembly GCF_002831665.1). Taxonomy (NCBI): domain Bacteria; kingdom Pseudomonadati; phylum Bacteroidota; class Flavobacteriia; order Flavobacteriales; family Flavobacteriaceae; genus Lacinutrix; species Lacinutrix sp. Bg11-31. The sequence continues at coordinate 3,041,058 of NZ_CP025118.1, read as the reverse complement.
GAATATAAAAAGAGTTGCACACAAAAATACAACACATAACATTGTGCGATTTTTCATAGGTTAAGATGAATTAGTTTGGGGCTTTAATAGTTTCCTCAAATTTACATATGACAAAAAAACAATGTAAGACGTCTAAACAAACTTTTAACCAATAACCTAAATAATAAACATGTTGAAATACATAATTTAACATCAAAATACTTGTTTGATGTCAAAAACGCGTGATGCACATGTTTAAAATTCAAAAAACTAACACTTAAATTATACTCTAAAATTGACAATCACCAATTATAAATTTAAGTACAGCAACCGAATGATTAGTCATCTAAGAATTAGACTTAAAAAAGGCTACTCACTAAATCTTCAATCTTAGAAATTAGTTGAATTTTAATAGTAGTATTTTTTAAAGCAATTTTATTGTATTTCGAAATAAAAATAGCTGAAAAACCAAGCTTTTCTGCCTCTAAAATACGCTGCTCCACACGTTGTACAGGACGAATTTCTCCAGACAAACCAACTTCGGCAGCAAAGCAGTAATTTGAAGGCAAAGCTTCGTCTTCACTTGAAGACAGAATAGCTGCCACTACAGCTAAATCGATTGCAGGATCATCTACGTTTATACCTCCTGTAATATTTAAAAAAACATCTTTTGCTCCCAAACGAAAACCTGCTCGTTTTTCAAGAACAGCCAATAACATGTTAAGCCTTTTGGCATTAAAACCTGTTGCGCTACGTTGAGGAGTTCCATAAACTGCTGTACTTACCAAGGCTTGAACCTCTATCATTAATGGTCGAACACCTTCTAAGGTTGCAGCAATGGCGTTACCAGAAAGCTCTTCGTCCTTTTTAGAAATTAGTATTTCGCTTGGGTTGCTTACCTCACGCAATCCAGAGCCTTGCATTTCGTAAATACCTAATTCGTGTGTAGAACCAAAACGATTTTTTTGAGCACGTAAAATTCTGAATACATGATTTCTATCTCCTTCAAATTGCAAAACAGTATCTACCATGTGCTCCAAAATTTTTGGACCAGCAATATTACCGTCTTTAGTAATATGCCCAATTAGAACAACTGGTGTATTAGTTTCTTTTGCAAATTTAATAAGCTCTGTGGTACATTCTTTAACTTGCGATATGCTTCCGCTTGAAGACTCTATATAATCGCTATGTAACGTTTGAATAGAATCTATAATAACAATGTCTGGTTCTAAAGCTTCTATTTGCTTGAAGATATTTTGTGTTTTAGTTTCGGTAAGAATATAACAACTGTCGTTATTTGGATTTATACGTTCTGCACGCATTTTTATTTGTTTCTGGCTTTCTTCTCCTGAAACGTATAATGTTTTGTATGGTAATTTTAAAGATATTTGAAGTAGTAATGTACTTTTTCCTATTCCTGGTTCTCCACCTAAAAGTGTTAATGAGCCTGGTACAATACCACCTCCTAAAACACGATTAAACTCTGCATCTAAAGTATCTAACCTTGCTTCTTTAGAGGAATCAATCTCCTTTATTGTTAAAGGCTTAGATACACGTTTTTGTGTATTTGTTGACGTTTTCCATGTGCTTTTTTCTGGCTTTTGGATTACTTCTTCCACAATAGTATTCCACTCTTTACAAGCTGTGCATTGTCCTTGCCATTTAGAATATTGTGTGCCGCAACTTTGGCAAAAAAAGGTGGTTTTAACTTTAGCCATGTTTATTTTCGTATTTCGGTTGTACTCAAGAAAAGAATCAGCAGAAATCTGTTTATTTTAGTTGTTTATTTCTTCCGCGGAAGCGAAAAAAAAATTTAATTAGTAACCGAAATCTGCTTTAATTTGATCGGACAATTCTAAAACGTGATCCTTTGTAATACCTCCTATTTCTTCTAATATATAGGCAGATTGATAGGTTTTCATTGCTTTTTTAGTATTACCTGTTTCTTCGTAAAAACGTCCTAAATAGTAGTTTCCTAAAAGTGTATTTGGATATTGTTTTCTAGCTAGTTTTCCTAAAGGCTCGAAATACTCAAACTTTTTAGATTTCTTTATTGCTGCTGCTATTGCTCTAAAATCGTTTACTAGTATTGGTTTTTTTATACCGAAAAGGTCTTGGATCGTTTCATATTTTTCGGTTAAGTAATCTACAGGAGAGGTTTCTAGTTTTAGAATAGTTTCCTTATATTCTTCCATAGAAATTGGCTTAAAAACAAAGAAAATACTTTCTAAAGCCTTAGGTATGGCATGGGCTGGAAGTGAATAATGTGTTGGTCCATCGAAATTATCGAAAGTGCTTAACACGTTTTTATTTTCTATTCCTTTTATAGCTGTATTTAAAGCTTCCGTTTTTGTTTTAACACCTTTGATATCGTTATTAGAGGTTGCTAGATAATAGAATGTTTTTGTTGATATATTAGGAAGTCTTTCGGTTAAAAAAGTTTGCATATCTGGGGCTAACTCTGGACTTAAACTTATGTAGGCATTAAATAACGGAATTTCCTTAAACAAGTAATAGTTAATAAAATTGGCTGTAATGCCATGACCAACTGCTACTTTAAATTTTTCTGTTCTGTAGGTTTTTTCTATATAAGGAATTAGCTCTTGCCCAATAAAATCGAAAAAAGCCTCTCCATTTTCTACAGGTAGTGAGTTTTGCTCAGAATACATAGTGTCGCTCTCTCTTTTATCGAACTGATTAATACCAACTACTATTGCTTCTGGAATATCTTCCCAATAGGCTGCATATTCCACGTTTCCAGCAACGATTTCGAACATATAATCACCATCTAAAACTACAATTATAGGGTAACTTTTATCTCCAGAATCGTAACTTCTTGGTAATTGAATTTTAATTTCTCTAGCTTCTCCTAGTTTTTCGGAATTAAAGTTTTTATACGTGACTTGTGCTGCAATAAATTGAGCTGAAAAAAAGATAACTAAAAGGTATAAAATACGTTTCATAGTAAGAGTTATAAAATTAGAAATGCAATGTACAAATTATTTTTTTCTGTTGTATATAGGTAGATATAATAGAGACAGACCTCCTAAAAGAATAATCATTACTGTTTGAGAGGTCCACATAATCCAACCGAATGCAATGCTAGGAGTTTCAGCAATTCCAAATATAGCAAAGGCTCCAAAAACTGCTACAGGATAAGATCCTAATCCTCCATTTGTTGCAGCAATACTAAAACTTGCTGCGATAAAACCTATTAAAATAGCTCCAAATGGTATAGGTTGTAAACCAGTAATTGCAAAACTAGTGACGTAAAACATGAGTACGTACATTCCCCAAATAAAGAACGTATGAAAGATGAAAGCCCATTTTTTCTTCATTTTAAAAATACTAAGTGCTCCTTCAATTAATCCGTTAACAAACGTCTTAATTTTTAGTGCAATTTTTGATGTACTTTTTTTAATGTAAAAAATAAAAAATAATCCTAAAGCTACAAGTAATAAAAAGCCGGCAATTACTTTTATTGGATTAAATCTTTCGGCAAAAAAATTATAGATAAAGTCGAACTCTAAAAATAAAGTAATAGTTATAATTAATAGCATTACTAAAACATCTGCAACACGCTCTGCTACTATAGTTCCAAAGCCTTTTTCGAAAGGTACTCCCTCGTAATTAGTTAATATTGATGCTCGTGCAACTTCACCAGCACGTGGAATAGTATAATTTATTAAATAGGTCGCAAAAACTGCCATTAGACTATTTCCAAACTTTACTTTATAACCAAGTGGCTCTAATTGAAACAACCATCTATAGGCTCTTGACAAATGACTTAGCAGCCCTAAAAATACACCTAAAACTATATAAAAATAATTTGCAGATTTAAAATGTTTTACCAGCTCACCTATAGAAACCTTTGATAAAGAATACCATATTAAAAAAACTCCCAATAGAATTGGGAGCGAAATTTTTAATATTTTAAGAATGGATTTATTCAACTGTTATTTTAATAAATTAGTAGCTTCATCAGGAAATACCAATGATGGCTTAAACACTTTAGCTTCCTCAATATCCATAAAACCGTAAGTAATCAATATAAGTACATCTCCAGGAGAAACAAGTCTTGCTGCTGCTCCATTTAATGTTATTTCTCCACTATTTCTTGGTCCAGGAATAGCATAAGTTTCTAATCGAGCGCCATTATTATTATTTACAATTTGAACTTTTTCGCCTTGAATAATATTAGCTGCATCCATTAAATCTTCGTCGATAGTAATACTACCAATATAATTAAGGTCTGCACCTGTTACTTTTACTCTGTGAATTTTAGATTTTACTACTTGTATTTGCATGGTGCAAAGATAATTAATTTAGTGCTATATTATCTATTAATCTTATGTCATCTGCATAGGCAGCAACAAACGCACGATACGTTTTAGATTTAGATTTTCTTTTTACTGTTTTTAAGGTTGTAACCTCTGCAATTATAAAATATTCAAGTTCTAAGAACTTGTTTTTAGCAAACTGTTTTTCAACCCATTCCGTTACTTCTTTAGCACTTTTTGTGCCAAACTTTTCTTTGGCAGCTGTTATTGTTTTAAAGATAAAAGGAGCTGCTTTTCTATAATCTGGTTTTAGTCTTGAATTTCTAGAACTGTAAGCCAATCCACTGTCTTCTCTATAGATTTTACAACCCTTTACATTTACAGGAATATTATATTTTTGAGCAAGTTTTTTTATTATTGCTAATTGCTGAAAATCTTTTTCTCCAAAATAAGCAATATCTGGCGTTACTATTTCAAAAAGTCTTTTAACAATGGTACCTACGCCATCAAAATGACCTTTGCGAAACTTGCCTTCCATTTCGAATTCTAGACCGTCGAAACTAAAATGTTCGGCTTTTGTATTGCCTTCATATATATCCTCAACACTTGGAGCGTAAACTAAAATTGTTTTAGAAACAGTTTCTAAAAGCGTAATATCCTGCTCTAAAGTTCTTGGGTATTTTTCTAAATCATCGACATTGTCAAACTGCGTAGGATTTACAAAAACACTTACAACACAAGTATCATTCTCTTTTAAAGCTCTTTCTACTAAAGATAGGTGTCCATTATGTAAAGCTCCCATAGTCGGGACGAAGCCAAAGGTTATTCCTTTTGCCTTTTCTTTTGAAATATGATCTTGAATTTCTAATTTATTGGTGAAAACTATCATTTTTAATATAAAATTAACGCTTGCAAACATAATATATTAGTCGCAATCTGCATAAAATTTTGTACTTTTGCGTGTTTTTAATTTCATTTTTTAATGTTGAATTGCATTTTAAGTGTTTCAGCCTAAAAGAAAATCAAAGAAAAACTAGAATATAAATCGATTAAAACTAACGTATGAAAGATAAGAGAATATTATATGTGTCGTCTGAAGTAGTACCATATTTGCCAGAAACAGAGATTTCTTCAATGTCGTTTGAAACTCCAAGAATGGTAAACCAACAAGGAGGACAAATTAGAATATTCATGCCTAGATATGGAAATATTAACGAAAGAAGACATCAATTACATGAGGTAATTAGACTTTCTGGAATTAATTTAGTGATTAACGATTTAGATATGCCACTTATTATTAAAGTAGCTTCTATACCAAAAGAACGTATTCAAGTTTATTTTATAGATAATGATGAGTACTTTAAAAGAAAAGCAACATTAACAGATGAAGATGGTAAATTGTTTTCAGATAACGATGAACGTGCAATTTTCTTTGCAAAAGGTGTAATCGAAACGGTTAAAAAATTAAACTGGTCTCCAGATATTATTCATGTTCATGGATGGCTTGCAGCCTTACTCCCTCTATACTTAAAGCAGTTCTATAAAGATGAACCTTTATTTACCGAAAGTAAAATTGTGACCTCTGTATACAATCAAAGCTTTGAAGACACGTTAAATAAAGACCTAATTAATAAAGTTGCTTTCGATAATATTGATAAAGACGCATTAAAAAAATTAGAGAAACCTACTTACAATAATTTAATGAAGGTAGCTATAGACAACTCTGACGCTTTAATAATTGGTTCTCAAGAGATACCTAAAGAATTAGCAGATTACTTAGAAAAAACAGACAAGCCTGTTTTAGACTATAAAGAAAAAGACGAGTTTGCAGAAGCTTACACTGCGTTTTATAATGAAAGTGTTTTATAATACAGGAAGAATAAAATTTTATGAAAAAAATGATTAAAAGCCTTAAGTCTATAACTGTACTTGGCTTAGTTTTAGTAATCTCAATATCTTGTGATAGTGATTTTACCAATATTGAAAGTGATATTCAAGGTATAAAAAACTTTGAAGCAACAAGCAAGTTATTCCCATTTATTGCAAGAACACAAAATTTCACTCCTTTTACTCCAAGTAGTACAAGTGATGCTGTTGGTGTTCAAACAAGCGGATTAAACGGTAATCTTTTTGGAGTTTATAAAAACCCAACAAACACCTTTGGTACAACAGTAGCTAGTATTGTTACTCAAGTTACTCCAAATGCATTTAATCCAGATTTTGGCGATTTAAATAGAAGTATTGAGTCGATTTTTTTAAACATTCCATATTACTCAACTAAAGAAAGTACAGATGATGATGGTAATAACACTTACACATTAGATTCTATCTTTGGTGATACTAGTAAAAAATTTAAGCTTTCAATTTACAGAAGCAACTATGTCCTTAGAGATTTAGATCCAAATTCAGATTTTCAAAGCCCTCAATGTTATTTTTCTAATCAAGCCGAGTTATTTGAGTCTAATTTAACAAATGCAGATCTAATATATAAAAACGAGAATTTTACTATAAGCGCAAGCGAACACAAGGTTACAGAAATTATTGATGGTGAAGAAGAAATTGAACGCTTTTCTCCGGGCATAAGAATTGATTTATTAAAATCAAACCCAGACGACACAGATACTAACAGAACTCTTTGGCAAGATATTTTCTTTAGCAACCAAGGTAATGATGTCTTGAGTACGCAAAGTAATTTTAAAGACTTTTTTAGAGGTTTAATTTTTAAAATTGAATTAGACGACGAGAGTAATCCTGATGGTAGTTTAACCTATTTAAATTTTAATTCTGGAAGTATTATTTTCGATTATACAAACCAAGAAGAAATAGATGCAGAAGCTGCAGGCGAACCTTATAGTGATAGCAATGCAACTACCTATACTTTAGGATTTAGTGGCAATAGAGTAAATACTTTCAATCAAATTAATCTTGAAGATCACGATGGCGACTTAGACAACCTTTACCTTAAAGGTACAGATGGCTCAATGGCTGTTCTAGAATTGTTTTCTGGAAACGTAGAAGACGAAGATGGTGAACTAGTTCCTTCTTTCGATTATTTCTATGGCAAAAAAGACAAATGGTTAATTAACGAAGCAAATCTAGTTTTTTATGTAAACCAAGATCTCCTTAATGGAGGTGATGACGAACCTAATAGAGTAACGCTTTACGATTTAAAAAACAACACACCAATTATAGATTATTATTTAGACGGTTCTACAAATACTACTCAACCAGCACTTTCTAAAGCAGGTTTCTCTGAAATACTTACAAGAGATAGTGATGATAATGGTGTGCGTTACAAAATTAGGTTAACAGCACACATTACAAATATTATACAAAGTGATTCAACAAATGTTAAGTTAGGATTATTTCTAGCAAATAATATAAATGTACTTACGCAATCTAAAGTTCAAGGAAGAAACAATGATACTGATGACAGTACATTAGATATTGTGCCAAGCACAAATATTTTAAGCCCAAAAGGGACAATTTTACATGGTTACGACGACAATATCGACACACCATTAAGAGCAGAGTTTGAAATTTTTTATACAGAACCAAAAAACTAAATATATGTGTGGTATAGTTGGCTATATAGGTAAAAAAGAAGCATATCCTATTATTCTTGAAGGACTAAAAAGACTAGAATACAGAGGTTATGATAGTTCAGGAATTGCTTTATACGATGGTGAAAACTTAAAGCTATCTAAGACGAAAGGGAAAGTTATAGACCTAGAAAATAAGATTAATAAAGGAATGGACACTACTGGTTCAGTTGGTATTGGTCATACACGTTGGGCTACACATGGTGTACCAAACGATGTAAATTCACATCCACATTATTCTAATTCTGGAGATTTAGTAATAATCCATAACGGAATTATTGAAAACTATGCTTCAATAAAAAAGGAACTTATAAAAAGAGGTTATACTTTTTCTTCGGACACTGATACAGAAGTATTAATAAACCTTATTGAAGACGTAAAGAAAAATGAAAAAGTAAAACTTGGAAAAGCTGTACAAATAGCCCTGAACCAAGTTATTGGCGCTTATGCTATTGCTGTTTTCGACAAAAATAAACCAAACGAAATTGTAGTTGCAAAATTAGGAAGTCCGCTAGCTATTGGTGTAGGAGAAAACGAATTTTTTATAGCAAGTGATGCAACTCCATTTTTAGAATATACTAAGAAAGCTATTTATCTTGAGGATGAAGAAATGGCTATAGTTAGTTTAAAAAAAGGTATTAAAATTAGAAAAATTAAAGACGACTCCTTAGTAGATCCATACATTCAAGAATTACAGCTTAACTTAGAGCAAATAGTAAAAGGTGGTTACGACCACTTTATGCTAAAAGAAATTCACGAACAACCAGAAGCCATAAAAGATACTTATCGCGGAAGAATGTTAGTAAAAGAAGGCATAATTAGAATGGCTGGAATAGATGATAATCTTGAACGCATTCTAAATGCTAATAGAATTATTATTATAGCTTGCGGAACATCTTGGCACGCAGGTTTAGTTGCAGAATATATATTTGAAGATTTAGCTAGAATTCCAGTTGAAGTCGAATACGCTTCAGAATTTAGATATAGAAATCCAGTTATTACAGAAAAAGATGTTGTTATTGCTATTTCTCAATCTGGAGAAACTGCAGATACATTGGCTGCAATAAAATTAGCAAAATCTAAAGGAGCATTTGTTTTTGGGGTTTGTAATGTTGTTGGTTCTTCTATTGCAAGAGAAACACACGCAGGAGCATATACACATGCTGGACCAGAAATAGGTGTCGCATCTACAAAAGCTTTCACAACACAAATTACAGTATTAACTTTAATTGCATTAAAGCTCGCAAAAGAAAAGGGCACTATTTCTAAGTCTGATTTTCAACTTCATTTGCAAGAACTAGAACTGATCCCTAGTAAAGTTCAAAAAGCATTATTGCAAGATGAACATATTAAAACAGTAGCTCAAGTATATAAAGACGCTAAAAACTGTTTGTATTTAGGTCGTGGTTATAACTTTCCTGTTGCATTAGAAGGCGCTTTAAAACTTAAAGAAATTTCTTATATCCATGCTGAAGGTTATCCTGCTGCAGAAATGAAACATGGACCAATTGCTTTAATAGATGAGCAAATGCCTGTTTTTGTAATAGCGACAAAGAAAGGTCATTACGAAAAAGTAGTAAGTAACATTCAAGAAATAAAATCCCGTAAAGGAAAAATTATTGGTATTGTTACAGAAGGAGATAAAGATGTAAAAGAGCTTGCAGATCATGTTATTGAGGTTCCAGAAACAATAGAGTCTCTAACACCTTTATTAACTACTATACCTTTGCAGTTATTATCTTATCATATAGCAGTAATGCTTGATAAAAATGTAGACCAACCTAGAAATCTAGCTAAATCTGTTACTGTAGAATAAAATTTTATTAATTTTTAGACAACAGTCTAAAATTATCAAATACATAGCAATCGCCATTATTTTTTATATTATCTATAAAAAACAGTGGCGATTTTTTTTATAAATTTTATTATGCATGCATAATTTTGTTAACTTTTTTTTAAGATATACTTAAAAAACGTATATTGGCTTATATTAAATTAACTAAATCTATAAAATGAGAACAATCTTATCAATTGTATTGTTGTTTTGTTGCACACTTATCTTTGCTCAAACAACAATAACTGGTACTGTTATGGACAATAACGGTTTACCTATTCCAGGCGCAAATATTATTGTAACAGGAACATCTTCAGGAAACGCTACTGATTTTGACGGAAAATTTACTTTATCTACAGATAGCAACCCTCCGTTTTCGGTACAGGCTAGTAGTGTTGGATTTTCTACAGAAACAATAGACGTTACTTCAAAAAAACAAACATTAAGTTTCGTTTTACAAGAAGGAAGTATTCTTGATGAAGTAGTACTATCTGCTTCAAGAACTCCAGAACGTATTTTCGAATCTCCAGTAACAGTTGAACGTTTTGGTATTAAAGAAATTAAAAATACTGCTTCTGCAGATTTTTACGGTGGATTAGAAAACCTAAAAGGTGTAGATGTTAACACAAACAGTTTAACATTTAAATCTGTAAATACACGTGGTTTTGCAACATTTGCAAATACACGTTTTATGCAATTAGTAGACGGAATGGATAACTCTACTCCTGCTTTAAATTTCCCAATTGGAAACTTAGTTGGTATGGTTGAGACAGATGTACAGAGTGTAGAATTACTACCTGGAGCATCTTCTGCTTTATATGGAGCGAACGCTTTTAATGGTATTTTATTTATGAGAAGTAAAAACCCATTCGATCACCAAGGTATTAGTGTTTCACTTAAAAGAGGTATTACTTCTCAGGAAGCTGCAGGAGATAACCCTTATACTGATGTTGGCTTAAGTATGGCTCACAAATTTTCAGATAAATTTGCTGTTAAAGTAAATTTTGGATACTTAAAAGGTACAGATTGGCAAGCAACTAGCGAAATAGATAAAATTGACCCAACTAGAACACGAGCAAATACAAACTATGATGGTATTAATGTTTATGGTGATGAAGTTTCTACCAATATTAGAGCTGCTTCGGGACTTGGTGTTATTCCAGATGTTGTTGTTAGTAGAACTGGTTATAATGAACGTGATTTAACAAATTATAATGCTGAAAGTATTAAAGCAGATTGGGGATTATACTTTAGACCAATAGAAGATAATAGCCTAGAAATATCTTATGTAGGTAAAGTTGGTACAGGTACTACAATTTATCAAGGTACTAACAGATATAACATTGATGGGTTCTTCCAACAACAACACAAATTAGAAGTTAAAAATGATAACTTCTTTGTAAGAGCTTACGAAGTAGCAGATAAAGCAGGTAAATCTTATGATATGGTGTTTTCTGGAATTAACATTAACAGAGCTTGGAAAAGTGACTCACAATGGTTTCAAGAATATATAGGTACTTATGCAGGTATAGAATTATCAGGAAATCCTCAAGGTCTAACAGATCAACAAAAGCATGATGCGTCTAGAGCAGTAGCAGACACAGGGCGTTTTTTACCTGGATCAACAGAATTTAATTCGACTTTTAATAGAGTCAAAAATGATCCAAACTTAGCTACAGGTTCTAAGTTTCAAGATGCTTCAAAATATTTCCATAGTGATGCAAATTATAACTTTAGTCACTTAACAGATCTAGCAGATATTCAAGTTGGTGGGTCTTACAGAAAATATAACTTAAATTCTGATGGAAGTATTTATACTGATACAGATGGACCTATTGAATATTCAGAATATGGTATTTATACACAAATTCAAAAAGATTTAGAAATTGGTGAAGACATGAAATTAAAATTAACAGGATCTGCACGTTATGACAAATCTGAGTTTTTCGATGGTTTTGTTTCTCCAAGAATATCAGCAGGTTTAACACTTAATAGAGATCATAACATTAGAGCGTCAGTTCAATCTGGTTTTAGAAACCCAACAACTCAAGATTTATTTATCGGTTTAGATGCTGGTAGAGCAATTTTAGTTGGTTCTGCTCCAAATAACTTAAATAGATATGTAAGAACTTTTGGTGTAAGTCAAGTAGGACAAGATGATTATGGTCAAGACCCTACTATTACACAAACTGGTGCAGCCGCATATAACAACTCTTATTCTGCTACTTCTGTAACAGCATTTGCTGCTGCTGGGAATCCTGCATTATTAAAAGTAGCTAATCCAGACATTATTAAGCCAGAACAAGTAACTTCTATAGAAGTTGGTTATAGAGGAAAATTCGATAAGTTAATTGTAGATTTTAGCACTTACTATAATAAATACCAAGATTTTATTTCTCAAGAAGTTGTAATAGCTCCTTACTACGGAACTGTTGGTGATAATGGACTATCCATAGCAGCTATTGCTAATGGTGATTACCAAGCTTATAGTACTTACACAAATTCTGATGTAGATGTAAACTCTTATGGAGCTTCTCTTGGTTTATCTACAAAAGTATTTGATGGTTTTGATTTAAGTGGAAGTTACACATTTACAAAACAAGATTTCGATCAAGAAGCTAATCCAGATTTCATGACGAGTTTCAATACACCAGAACACAAATTTAAAGCCTCTTTTGGTCATACAGAAGTATTTAAAAACTTTGGCTTTAACATAGCTTACAGATTTAGTGATGATTATTTCTGGGAAGCAACATTTGGAAATGGTATTGTACCAGAATTTCATACAGTAGATGCACAAATAAACTATAAAGTACCAAGTTTAAAATCTATAATTAAAGTAGGTGCTACAAACCTTACAGGTAATGAATACTTTACAGCATTTGGAACTGGATTTATAGGATCTATGTATTACGCATCATTAACAATTAACAACTTATAATAATGAAGACATTTAAAAACTTAAAATATATAGGACTTGTTGCTTTAGCTATAAGTTTTACAGCATGTAACGATGAGGAAGATTTTGAAGAATTTTTAGATCAGCCACCAATGGAAGCAGTTACACTTCCTGCATTAAATGCCGGATCAGCAGATTTTTCAAATTATATCGCTGTAGGTGCCTCTTTTACTGCTGGATTTACAGATGGTGGATTATTTATAGCAGGTCAAGAAGATTCTTTTCCAAATACAATAGCAAAACAATTTGAAAATGCTGGAGGTGGAACATTTACACAACCTTTAACTGCAGATAACTTTGGTGGTTTAGCCGTTGGAGGAAATAGAATTCAAAACCCAAGACTAGTCTTTGGAGGTGCTGGACCAGTACCATTAGAATCTCTTATAGGACCCGTAACTGTTGGAACAGATTTATTAACACCTCCAACCGGTCCTTTTAATAATTTTGGAGTACCTGGTGCAAAAAGTTTTCATTTAATTGCTCCTGGATATGGTAATTTAGCAAACCTTTCTGCTGGATTAGCAAACCCTTATGCTGTACGTTTAACAGGAGCGACGCCAAACGCGTCAATGGTTGAATTAGCAGTAACTCAAAACCCATCATTCTTTACATTAAGTGAAATTGGTGGTAACGATGTTTTAGGTTACGCTACTACTGGTGGTGATGGTACAAATCCAATTACACCAACAACAACTTTTGATTTTGCTTTAAACGCAATGGTAACTGCCCTAACATCTAATGGTGCAAAAGGAGCTATTGGTAATGTGCCAAATATTACAAGTTTATCTCACTTTACAACGATACCTTATAATCCAGTTCCTTTAGATGCCGCAACAGCTGCTGCATTAAACCAAGGATATGCAACTTATAATGGAGGCTTACAGTTTGCGATGACTAATGGGTTATTAACTCAAGAGCAGGTAGACAAAAGAACTATAACATTTTCTGAAAGCGCAAATAATGCTCTAGTATTAATTGATGAAAATTTAACAAATTTAAGTGGGTTTGGTATTCCTAGCTTTAGACAAGCAACTGAAGCCGATTTATTTGTATTACCGCTTTCTTCTTTAATACCTCAAGGTTATGGAACACAAATTCAATTAGAAGATAAATGGGTATTAACTCCAGAAGAACAACTAGAAATTTCTACTGCTACTACAGCATACAATAATAGTATAGCTGCTATCGCTTCTGCTAACGGACTAGCTTTAGTAGATTTAAACACTATTTTAAATCAAGCCGCTTCAACTGGAGTTCAGTTTGATGATTATAATATGAACACAAGTTTAGTAACCGGTGGATTAGTAAGTTTAGATGGTATTCACCTAACTGCTAGAGGCTCTGCAATTATGGCAAACTCTTTCTTAGATGCTATTGACACTACATATGGTTCAAACTTTAGAGCTTCTGGAAACGTGGCAAAAGCAGAGGACTTTGGAGTTACTTACTCACCATTATTACAATAACAACTACAAATCAAAATATTTAAAAACGCCTTCATAATGAAGGCGTTTTTTTATGTGCAAAAAAGCTTTGAAAACAACTTTCATTTTAAATAAAATCGCCTATCTTTGCACGCGAAAACCGAAGGTGTTTTCAAACATTTAAATCGCATAATATTAAATAGATAAGTAATGTCAAAAGTTACAGGTAAAGTTGCACAGATAGTAGGTCCAGTAATCGATGTTGAATTCGAAGCTGGTTCTGAACTTCCAAAAATTTACGATTCATTAGAAATTAAGAAAGCTGATGGTTCATTATTAGTACTTGAAGTACAATCTCACATTGGTGAAGACACCGTACGTACTATTGCTATGGATTCGTCTGATGGTTTAAGTAGAGGTACAGAAGTTACTGCTACTGGTGCTCCAATACAAATGCCTATTGGTGGAGATATTTATGGTCGTTTATTTAACGTAATTGGTGATGCTATTGATGGTTTAGGAGATTTACCTAAAGCTGGTGATGCAGGTTTACCAATTCACAGAAGCGCTCCAAGATTTGAAGATTTATCAACTTCTACGGAAGTTTTATTTACAGGTATTAAAGTAATCGATTTAATTGAGCCTTATGCAAAAGGTGGTAAAATTGGTTTATTTGGTGGTGCTGGAGTAGGTAAAACAGTATTAATACAAGAGTTGATTAACAATATTGCAAAAGGACACGGTGGACTTTCTGTATTCGCAGGAGTAGGAGAAAGAACACGTGAAGGAAACGATTTACTTCGTGAAATGTTAGAGTCTGGAATTATCAAGTATGGTGACGACTTTATGCATTCTATGGAAGAAGGTGGATGGGATCTTAAAAAAGTGGACAAAAATATAATGAAAGAGTCTAAGGCTACTTTCGTATTCGGACAAATGAATGAGCCACCTGGAGCACGTGCACGTGTTGCATTATCTGGTTTAACAATTGCTGAATATTTTAGAGATGGAGCTGGAGATGGACAAGGAAAAGATGTGCTTTTCTTCGTAGATAACATTTTCCGTTTTACTCAAGCTGGTTCAGAGGTATCTGCCTTATTAGGTCGTATGCCATCTGCTGTAGGATACCAACCTACATTAGCTACAGAAATGGGAGCAATGCAAGAACGTATTACTTCAACTAAAAAAGGTTCTATTACATCTGTACAAGCCGTTTACGTACCTGCAGATGATTTAACAGATCCAGCACCAGCAACAACATTTGCTCACTTAGATGCAACAACAGTATTATCTCGTAAAATTGCAGAGTTAGGTATTTATCCTGCAGTAGATCCTTTAGATTCTACTTCAAGAATTCTTACTGCTGATATTTTAGGTGATGAGCACTATGATTGTGCACAGAGAGTGAAAGAGTTATTACAACGTTACAAAGAATTACAAGATATTATTGCCATTTTAGGAATGGAAGAATTATCTGAAGAAGATAAAATGGCTGTAGGTAGAGCAAGACGTGTACAACGTTTCCTATCTCAACCTTTCCACGTAGCAGAACAATTTACAGGACTTAAAGGTGTATTAGTAGATATTAAAGAAACTATTAAAGGATTTAACATGATTATGGATGGTGAGTTAGATCACTTACCTGAAGCTGCTTTTAACCTTAAAGGTTCTATTGAAGACGCTATCGAATCTGGAGAGAAAATGCTTGCTGAGGCATAAGCCGAAGTAAGTGCTGAATTTATTTCAGCATCTGTTTAATAAAAATGAGACTTCCGATTACTCGGAAGCTTTTAAATAAAATTTAAAAGATGTATTTAGAAATTGTATCACCAGAAGCGACTTTATTTAGTAGTGAAGTAGATGCTGTAACTGTACCAGGAATTAATGGTGAGTTTCAAATGCTTAGTAATCACGCAGCTATTGTAGCTGTATTAGCAGAAGGTACTGTTAAAATAAACACACACTCACAAAGCCATCTTGTTTTTGATGATTTACATGCTAGTGTTGTGCCTCATTTCGATGATAACAAAGTATTGACAGTAAAAATAAAATCTGGAACACTAGAAATGAAAGATAATAAAGCAATTATTTTAGCTGATTAAATTAGTTATAGCTTTATAAATTATACTAAAACGCTTCAGAAATTCTGAAGCGTTTTTTTTATACGCTAAATTTATAATTCACCTAATTTAAAACTTGTATTAATTTCGAGTTTTTATATCTTTATTCTTAATGAACAAGTTAGAAGATAAATTAGCAAATCCTGTTTGGTATTCATTAAATGAAACCCACAATAAGTTTCTTATAAACTATGATGGTGTTCAATTCTACAAACCAAATGTGTGTGTTTTTGGGGCTTTTTTTGATGCTACAAAAACAGCAAAAGCATTAAATGCATATTCTAAAATAGCAGAGAGATTCTTTTTAGTTTCTGAAAATGAAACACCAATTATAGATACTAACACTATTGTTTTGGAGAGAAAAATTGACGGCTGCCAAATGGTATTAGAAAATTTTATAGACATTAAAATTACTGAAAGCATTGTTCTATTAACCGAAAAACACATAGATGAAGTTTATGATTTAATATGGTTGGTAATGCCCGGATTTTATCAGAAAAAAGGTTTCGAAATGGGCAAATACTTTGGCATTTTTAAAGACAATAAACTAGTTGCTATTACAGGTCAAAGAATGCAAACTGATCATTTTATTGAAGTTAGTGGAGTTGTTACACATCCAGATTATACCAGAAAAGGACTCGCTAAACAATTAATTACACATACAACAAAAGCAATTATAAAAGAAAACAAGCTTCCCATATTACATACTAATAAAGGAAATGCAGCAATTCCGCTTTATAAAAAGTTAGGATATAAGATAACTAGAGATATGAACTGGTGGTTATATAGCAAAAAATAGACAAAGACCTATTAAAGATACCTATAGCGCACACAAATAATAATTTAATCTAATTCAAAAATACTATTGTTTAAGCCACCCTTTTCTTTGTTTTGAAACCTTTCGATTTTTATCTTCTGAAATACTAATTGTATACGTTGGATCTGAAGTTAGTGTTAAATTTTTTGTCTTCGTTTCCTTATTTCTTACATACTCAATAGTTATTATTTTCTTTCCTGAAGCATTAATTATTGACTGAACCGTATTGGATTCATCTACTTTAAGGCCATTTACACTTACTACCTCATCTCCTTTCTCTAATCCTGAAAGATAAGCAGGAGAGCCTATTTTAGCATTTCTAGACACTATATTATTATTTAACGAAATACCTGAAAAGTTACTTTTAGAATCTTGTTCTATTTTTAGTCCTACCGTTTTAAATAATGAATTGTAATCTGGTATTTCACTTTTATAAATATAATTATTGAAGAAGTCGTTTCCAAAATCTTCACCAGCATAAGCATTTAATAAATCGTTAAGATTTTTAATAGTATAAGGTACCTCTGCCTTTCCGTAAGTATGCCATACGCGTTTCATATAATCATCTAAATTCAATCCTTTTTCGCGTAAAGACAAGTCTAAAGCCAAGCCTAAAACACTTCCGTAAGAATAATAAGAGATAAAAGTATTGTCTCTATTTACAGGATCTATTGACGATGCAGCGTCTACAAATGGTGCTTGATAACTCATTTCAATAGGATTAAAAAATTGTCTTGCAGGAGAGTTCCATACGTAATTAAAAGTACCATTTAATCCATTTACATAGTCTTCTGGAGTAATAACTCCTGCCCTACACAAAATAAGATTTGTATAGTAACTTGTAAAACCTTCTGCAAACCAAAGTTCTCCACTCATATTTGCTTCTTCAAAATTAAAAGGCTCTAAAGATTGTGGACGAATACGCTCTACATTCCATGCATGGAAAAACTCATGAGAAACAGTACCTATGTTTCCTTTCATTCCGCCTTCAGCTAAACCTTCTTTATCTGTTAAAATAGTAGAATTTCTATGTTCCATACCATCTCCACTTACATTACCAATATAGCAAGCTAAAAACGTGTATTTTCCATAATCGAAACTTGGCAACTCGCCATAAACAGCTTCTTCAGTTAAAACAACTTTCTTCACTTTTTCGAAGTAAGTATCTAAATCCTCTTCCGATCCTTTGTGGTGTAATACAAATTCAACGTCTTGATTCTTAACTTTAAAACTTCTTTTACTATAATTACTTATCTCTGTTGGGCTATCCATAAAATACTGCAAGTTTGGCGCAGTATAAGTTGTTCCAATTTTTAAAGGTAATTGCGTAGCCACTTTCCAGTTTAAATCTGCTCTTGGCTTAAAGGTTATTTCTATTGGATTCTCACTTAAACTTGGCGCATACATAAATGTAGCAGGAATATTAAGGTGTGCATGTGTCTCGTCTACTTGACTGTAAGTTCCGTCTGCTCTATTGGCAAATAAAGTATAAGAAATATGAACGGTTTTATCGTGATTTAAAACTTCCCATGCTTGTGGGCTTAATCGTTTTATTTCTAGTGCTTCTCCTTTACTATTAAATGCTTTTACATTATAAATGTTTTTAGCAAAATCGTGAATAGCATAACGACCTGGTGATGTACGGCTCATTTGTACTAAAAGAGAACTTCCTTTTAGGTTTTTATATGAAATATCAATAGTCGCTTCGTGATGCACTGCATTCTCGAAACCTATTGAATAGCTTATATTTTGAGCAAAAATTAATGTTGTAAAAAAAAGGGAAAGAATAGAAAAAACTGATTTCATTTTTAAAGCAATATAAAAGTTAGAATAATAATTGGGTTATACCTTTTTAATTACATTAGTTACAATGCCCCAAATTAAGAAGTTGTTATCTTCAGTAATATTTATAATAGGATAATCTGGATTTTCTGGCTGTAACCAAACCTCATCTTTAGTGACTCTTAAACGCTTTACGGTAAACTCGCCATCAAGAAAGCAAACAGCAATTTTGTTGTTTTGTGGCTCTAAACTTCTATCTATTACTAATAAATCGTTATCATCTAAACCTGCACCAATCATAGATTGCCCACTAACTCTAGCATAAAAGGTTGCTTCTTTATTTTTTACAAGCTCTTCATCTAAAGACAAACGATGCTCTTTAAAATCGTCTGCTGGAGATGGAAATCCTGCCGAAATACCTGTATCGAAAAACTGACCTGCAGATCCATCTATGCTTTCTGGTGTAAAGAAGGTTAAGCTTCCTTGTTTGTGCGCTATCATAGGCTGTATATTTATTATTTCCGCGAAAGCGAAAAAACCTTTAGTTTTATTTCTCTATAAATTTAGTGCTTTTAAAAAGATTCTACGCTATCCTCTTAACTACATTTACTTTACCACTATAATATCGTTAATATTAGTGGTGTATTTTGGAGATAAACGCTCTTGACGCATTTTCCAAGTGCGTTTTAAATCTTGACTTCCTAATTTTATTTTATTGCCTTTAAACTTAGCATTTAAAAAATCTATAGATTGCATTAATGGTTGATGTTTTGGGTTTTGCGTATCGAATAAATTTAGCTGAAAACTATCCTCTGAAACCAAACCTGTAACCACAACTCCTGCGCGTTTGTATTTTATACCTTCCTTAAAAATTGACTTAACAGCACTCACAGCACAGCTACTTATAATTAAAGATGAATTTGTTGGACTCGATAAATTAACGCTCACACTTACACTATGTTGCTCCGCACCTGATTTGTGCCTATCGCTACTTATACTTACAACAATAACATGACAAGTGGAGCCTTGTTTGCGTAATTTTTCGGCACAACTGGTTGCAAAAGTCGATACTCGCTCTTTTATATTATCGATATCGGAATACGTATACTCGAAACTTCGTGTGGTAGCAATTGCTTTTTTTACGGTATCGTACTCGTCTAACTTAAGTGTTGGAATACCTTCTAAATCGCGTTTTAATCGGGATTCTATTATAGAAAAATTACTTTTCACCCAAGCATCTGGTAATTGTGTAAAATCGTAAGCAGTATTACAGCCTTTTGCTTTTAAACGTTTGCTTAAACGACGTCCAATACCCCAAACAGCATCAATTTTAATCCATTTAAGCGCTTTAATTCTTTTCTCGTCAGAATCTATAACATAAACACCATTAGTCTCTTTTGGGAATTTTCTAGCAACCTTATTTGCTACTTTACAAAGCGCTTTTGTTGGTGCAACACCAACACAGGTTGGAATACCTGTCCATTTTAAAATGCGCTTTCGCATTTGGTTTCCGTAATCGTTAAAATTGTAATTATCGAAGCCTTTAAATTCTAAAAAAGATTCGTCTATACTATACACCTCGATGTCTGGAGAAAACTGCTTTAGTATTTCCATAACGCGACTGCTCATGTCTCCATACAATGGGTAATTTGAGGATAAAACATGTATACCATTAGCCTTACAGAAGCTTTCCCATTTAAAAATAGGCGCTCCCATTGGCAGGTTTAAATCTTTGGCTTCGTCACTTCGTGCGATAACACAACCGTCGTTATTACTTAAAATAGCAACTGGTTTACCTTGTAAATTAGGGTTAAAAACACGTTCGCAAGAAGCATAGAAATTATTACAATCTACAAGTGCAAACATAGAATGCAAAGGTATAGCAAAAGTGATTTGTGTTTTGGTTGGAAAAAAAATCTTATTAACTAATCTAGAAAAGACAAAAGATCTCTACGCTTTTAGAACAAAGAAAAAAGACTTGCTTATAACTAAACAACATCCGTTAAAGCTCTAAAAGAAATTAATTTATAGATTGAATATAAAAAAATGTGTAGTTATTTCCACTTACAAAATGGATTTTTACTTAATTGTGAATTATAATATTTAGCATCTCCTGTTACTTCTTCTCCTAACCATTGTGGCTTGGTAAAGGTTTCTGTTTCATTGTTTAATTCGACCTCAGCAACAATTAGTCCTTTGTTTTTGCCAAAAAATTCATCAACCTCGAATATGTGATTATCTACCTTAACTTCATATCGTGTTTTATCGATCATCCCTTTTTTACAAAGCTTTAAAAGCGATTCGGCTTCCGTTTTAGGAATTTCTTTTTCCCATTCGAAACGAGACAATCCGTTTTTAGAAGATTGGCCTTTTATAGTTAAAAAACCTATGTCACCTTTTAGCCTTACACGAACCGTTCGTTTTTTATCTGTACTTAAAAAACCTTGCACAATCCTAGTTTGTTTAAAAGCTTCGGTTTTAAAAGTATGAGACTTTACTAAAAACTTGCGTTCTATTTCTATCATATTAATTTAATCTTTCAATTTGCTTATTGTGAATTTTACTTAAGAAAATTAGTGCACAAATGGCTCCAATTGTTGCATATAACATATCACTTTGTGTATCCCAAATATAACCTTGTGTTCCTAAAAACGAATCGCCTCCTTCTCCTGTTTGTAAGGATACAAACCATTCTATAAATTCGTAAGTAACACTAATTGCCATGGCAATACAAACCACTATAAAGTTTCTCCAACCATTACTATTTACAACTTGTTTTCTTATTAATAGTTCTCGAGTAATTATAGCAGGAACAAAACCTTGCGCAAAATGTCCAACCTTATCGTAATTGTTTCGGCTTTGGTTAAATACTTCTTGAATATAATCGAACAAAGGTACTTCGGCATACGTGTAATGACCTCCAATAATTAAAACAACACAGTGTAAGAAAATTAAAATATATACCAGATTGGTAAACCTAAAACGTTTAAAGGTCAATGCTAATATTAAAACACCTAAAACTGCTGGTGAAACTTCTAGAAACCATGTAAAATATTCGAATGGATTAATTGCAGACCAGATAAGTAGCAATAAGATTAAAACAAGAAGTGTGTATATAAGTTTCATGGTTTAGATAGTCTAGAGAACCAAAGATATTATAAATTTGTGTTATGTCTGAAAGCTTACCACTAAGAAAGATAATTCATGTAGATATGGATGCATTTTACGCATCTGTAGAGCAAATGGATAATCCAGAACTTATAGGAAAACCTTTGGCTGTTGGTGGTAGCGGAACACGAGGTGTTGTTAGTGCGGCAAGTTACGAAGCTCGAAAATTTGGAGTTCGCAGTGCGATTAGTGGTGTAAAGGCAAGGCGTTTATGCCCAGAACTACTATTTGTACCACCAAGATTTGATCGCTATAAAGAAATCTCTAAAAAAATTAGAGTCATCTTTTTAGACTATACAGATCTTGTAGAACCTTTATCTCTTGATGAAGCTTATTTAGATGTTACCGAAAACAAAAAAGGAAATCCTAGTGCTTCGCTTATTGCCGAAGAAATAAGAACTCGCATTTTTAATGAGGTTGGTTTAACTGCATCTGCGGGAATTTCTGTAAATAAATTTGTTGCCAAAATTGCTAGCGATTACAATAAACCTAATGGTCAAAAAACAGTAAATCCCGAAGAAGTTCTAGACTTTTTAGAAGCTCTTGATATTAGAAAATTTTATGGTATTGGTAAAGTTACCGCAGAAAAAATGTACCAAAAAGGTGTTTATACAGGTCTTGATTTAAAGAATAAATCTTTAGAGTTTCTAGAGAAAAACTTCGGAAAAGCTGGTACACACTATTACCACATTGTTCGTGGCATACATAATAGTGAGGTTAGACCAAATAGGATAAGAAAGAGCTTAGCTGCCGAGCGTACTTTTAATAAAAATTTATCTTCGGAAGTATTTATGCTCGAAAAACTAGAACATATTGCTGCAGAAGTTTCTAAGCGTTTAACCAGAAGTAAAGTTGCTGGAAAAACAGTAACACTAAAAATTAAATACAGCGATTTCACGCTCCAAACAAGAAGTAAAACATTGCCTTACTTTATTAGCGATAAAAGTGTGGTTTTAGAAACTGCTAAAGAATTACTCTATCAAGAAAAACTAAACAACTCTGTTCGCCTTTTGGGTATTTCGTTATCGAATTTAAATACCGAGAAAAAGACTAAAAAGGTGGAACAAAAAAGTATTAGTGCTCAGTTGAAGATTAACTTTTAGGCATAGGTAATTTTATAACCTTCTCGATACAATTTTCTCGTACCTCAAAATCACTCGAAGTGACAAGCTGTTTGTTAAAAACAGTAGTATACTGTCAGTTCGAGTGAATTTTTCGATTGCAATTAAGAAAAATTTGTATCGAGAACATTTGTTTTACTAATAAAATAATTCTCGATACAATTTTTCTCCCGAAAGCTTTCGGGATAAAAATCACTCGAACGGACATTACGTTTTTAAATAAAATAACGTGATTCTAGTTTTTAACGTACTCCAAAATATCACTCGGCTGGCATTCTAAAGCTTCGCAAATGGCTTCTAATGTTGAAAAACGCACTGCTTTTGCTTTACCAGATTTTAATATGGATAGGTTTGCAGTTGTTATACCTATAATTTCTGCCAAGTCCTTGCTTTTCATCTTGCGTTTAGCAAGCATAACGTCTAAGTTTACTATTATTGGCATAGTTATATTGTTAAGTCGTTTTCTTGTTGAATTGTGTTTCCATTTGTAATAAAATCTGCAATAATAAGTAAGCCAAAACCTATTAACAATAACAGAATATCTGAAATTATAGAACCTACAAAAAGAATTTCTCCTTTTGAATAAATAAGTAATGTAAAATCCCAAAGCAAACTTAAAACACCTGAAACCAAAAAGAGCTTGCCAGCAATTTTGAATTTTTTTGAACTGTTTTTATTAAAAAACCCTTTTTTTATAGTTACACCTAATCCTTTTCTTAAAAAGAATAATGCAACAAAAGATAGTATTGAAAAAGTTAAACCAACAAATTGTGTGTAATAACCAAAAATGAATTGACTATAATGTTCATCTCCAAAATTCATAAAACCTGGTGTGTAAAATGTAAGATACATATTCGTTAAAAAATGAATAATAAATATTACTATCAACGTGATAACAAACCAATGGAGTATTTTTATTTTCTTCATAATTATATAGTTAAATCATTTTCTTGTTTTGCAGTTTTCGCCACCTTAAACGTTTCACTTAATACCATAAAAAATAAGCCTAAACAGACAGCAAATAAGTATGAACTTAATCCAAAATTGAGTTGCAAACTACTCTTTATAAACAAATTAAAACTAAATGAAATAATTGCTCCTGAAGCGCCAGAAATAGCAAGTAGGTTCCCTATCTTTCTGTAGTTATTAATTACAAAATCATCAAAAGGTTTCCTTTTTTGAAAATAGGCTAACGTACTTCTAAAAAGATAAAAACTATAAATCGATACAAATAATACTATTGCTATTAATAGTAACAAAATCTTTAAATACCATGGCGTTATTATTATCCCTTGATCTAGAACATTAAAAACCTTGAGTATATCGTCATTAAAAAACATATATACTGCAAAAAATAAAGTTAATGGTACTAAAGGCAAACAGGTAATGTACCAGATAAAATCTACCAATGATTTTAGAATATTTAGTTTTTTCATTTTCATATAATTATTGTTTAACGATAACAAATATATAAAAATTATTGATAAACAATAATAAATTATTAAAAAACATAAAAATTCGTGTTACAAAACCTTTATTTATATTTGAGCAATGGACAAAAAACACATTATCGTTTCTGAAAGTCCTAGACCTTTTTGGAAACTAATAATAGCATCTTTAATATTTACTGCCGCAATTGGAATAATTATTTATTTAACTATTAATAATTTGTGGAAAGTTGAATTAACAAAAGGTAACAAATCAGGAATAATTAATATCTTTTATTTAATAGGGATTGGTATTCTTTTATGTCTTCATAAAAAAGTACATATAGATTTAGAACTTTCAAGATTTAAACCAACAATAGAAGTTGGTTCTATTAAAATAGGAAAATGGAAAAAAATTAACAACTACGAATATGTTTCTATTTTTTTCGACCCTTCTAAAAGCGAAGCAGAAATTTTTGAAGTGAATTTATGGTACGATAAGAATAAACATTTCGAATTATACACAAGAAATAATTTTGAAGATGCCGTTTCTGTTGGCTTTGATATCTCTGAAGCACTAAACATCGATTTATTAGATGCCACAATTCCAAATGATTTTAAATGGATAGATAAAGAAAACCTAAAACAAAACAAATCTGAAATAAAAAAAGACTAACTTTAAATAAACATAAGCTTCCTGTTTTCGAGACAACCAAAATGAGCGATACTTTTAAAACCATAGCAAGATTTCAATATTCTACCGAAGCTCAAATAATAAAAGGGCGTTTGGAAGCCGATGGTATTCAAGTATTTTTAAGCGATAATTTCACTATAGATACAGATCCATTAGTTAGTAATGCTATAGGTGGTGTAAAATTAAAAGTATTAGCTAAGGATGCTATGGAAGCGCAACATATACTAGAATCTATTTCTAAGTACTCTTTAGACGACGATGGCAATACCATACATTGTCCAAATTGTAATGGCGAGAAAATAGAATTATTCTCAACCATAAAAGACTTTAAATCTTTCTTCGGCTTTATTTTTGGAGTACTATTTGGCACCTTACCAATAAGCGCAAAACACAAGTACAAATGTGAAACTTGTAAAACTGAATTTGAGATTAAATAAGTCTTTAGTTGTTGTCTAACAACTCTTCATCTTCTATATCTTCTTCTTCATAATACTGTTCACTTTCATTTCCTTCCAAATAAATAAGTTCACTTTCGCCATCTATTTTAACATAAAGTGTATTGTAAGCCCATTCATTATTAATTTTTTCGGCTTCTACAATAATTTCACCTTCATCAATCGATCCTTTTATTGGTATAGTTAAACTAACAGTACTTTTACCGTTTGTATTTTTATAACTAGTACTTCCCATACCATCACTCTCGATTGGCTCACCTAAAAAGCCAATAACTTCCTGGTTTTCTATAGCTTGAGAAAAAGCATAAGTATAAGGTTCTGATCCTGAAATAGAATTAGATATTTTATAGAATGCACCAACAATTACTAATACCACAACAACAATTATTGATAAACAGCCACCACCAAGTAACCATCCCCAATTTCTACTAAACCAACTCTTTTGTTCTGTATTTTCCATATTAATTTCTATTAAAAGTGCTTCCGAATGTATCGGAATGAATAATTATAATCTTCAATATAAGTATTCCTTTTTCAGAATTAGTTACAGGAATAATAATAAATTTCTAAACACTGGGAAACATATTTTGTTATAGACTATTAATCATTCCTAATCTAGAATCTGTAAAAGTAGATTCCTGCCTTCGCTGGAATGATAGAGAATATTTTGTAACAAATCACTTACATTAACTACATATAAATAGAGTGCAGATAAAACGCGCTTTATTTTCAAAAAGTAGTATATTTCATTTTTTAACTAACAACACTTTATTATGACAGATTGGTTCTTTAGCCTAGAATTATTTCCAAAAATATATTGGAGTATTGCATTATTAGGTTCCATTATTTTCATTTTTACAACAATTTCTACTTTTATTGGTGGTGATGCAGACGATTTTGGTGATGTAGATTCAGACATTGAAGCAGATACAGGTATTGGATTTCAGTTTATAACTTTTAGAAACTTAGTAGGTTTCTTTACCTTATTTGGTTGGAGTGGTATTGCTTGTATAGACGCTGGTTTTTCTAAACCATTAACAATAATTATCTCTTTAATTTGCGGATTAATTATGATGACTATAATGGCTGCCATGTTTTTTTACATGAACAAACTTAGCGATAGCGGAACCATGAAATTTAAAAATGCTATAAATGAAGTTGGCGAAGTATATTTAACAGTTGGAGCAAAACGCTCTTCTATAGGAAAAGCACACGTTAAAATTCAAGGCGCACTAAGGGAATTAGAAGCTTTAACAGATAGTGAAACCGATTTAAAATCTGGCACAGTAATTAAAGTAAAAAGCATTA
Organism: Lacinutrix sp. Bg11-31; assembly: GCF_002831665.1. NCBI lineage: Bacteria > Pseudomonadati > Bacteroidota > Flavobacteriia > Flavobacteriales > Flavobacteriaceae > Lacinutrix > Lacinutrix sp. Bg11-31. The sequence continues at coordinate 3,014,088 of NZ_CP025118.1, read as the reverse complement.
CCGATAACGGAATACTAATAATAGAAAAACTTAACTAAAAACCATAAACCTATGTTTCTAATCACTCAAGACGCCTTTAATTTAGGCTTCCCAATTGCAATTATTTTTGCAATACTATTTGTTTTTGTCTTTTTAATTGTACTTGTTAAACGCTACAAACGTTGTCCATCGGACAGAATTCTAGTTGTTTATGGTAAAGTAGGTGGCGGACAATCTGCCAAATGTATTCATGGTGGTGCAGCCTTTATTTATCCAGTAATTCAAGATTACCAATTTCTAGATTTAACACCAATTTCTATCGAAGTTAATTTAGTAAATGCCTTATCTAAACAAAACATTCGTGTTAATGTACCATCGCGTTTTACTATTGGTGTCTCTACAGAACCAGGTATTATGCAAAATGCTGCCGAAAGACTTTTAGGCCTTAACCAAAGCGATATTCAAGAATTAGCCCAAGAAATTATTTTTGGTCAGTTACGTTTGGTTGTTGCTTCTATGGATATTGAAGAAATTAACAACGATAGAGATAAGTTTTTAACTAATATTTCTCAAAGTGTAGAGTCAGAGCTTAAAAAAGTAGGTTTAAAACTAATAAACGTAAACATTACCGATATTGTAGATGAGTCTGGATACATTGAAGCTTTAGGTAAGGAAGCAGCAGCACATGCAATAAATGCGGCTCGTAAATCGGTTGCTGAAAAAACTAGAGATGGATCTATTGGTGAAGCAAACGCTGTTCAAGATGAAAGAACCCAAGTTGCCGCAGCAAATGCACAAGCAGTAGAAGGAGAAAACACAGCAAAAATTGCAGTAGCAAACTCAGATTCTTTACGTCGTCAACGTGAAGCAGAAGCAGAACGTGTGGCAATAGCATCAGAAAAAGTACAAACAGCAAAAGCTTTACAAGAGTCTTATGCTGCAGAAAAAGAAGCAGAAACGGCAAGAGCAGATAGAGAACGTTCTTCTCAAGAAGCAGATATTATTGTACCTGCAGAAATTGATAAAAGAAAAGTAGAAATTGATGCTGAAGCTGAAGCTGAACAAATAAGAAGACGTGCAAAAGGTGAAGCAGATGCAATATTATTTAAAGCGCAAGCCGAAGCACAAGGTCAGTTTGAAATCTTAACAAAACAAGCTGCTGGTATGGAGCAAATTGTTAAGGCAGCTGGTAACAACTCTAAAGATGCAGTATTATTATTAATTGCAGATAAGTTACCAGAATTAGTAAAAATGCAATCTGAAGCTATTAAAAATATTAAAATTGATAAAATTACCGTTTGGGAAAATGGTGGTGGAAAAGACGGAAAAACGTCTACTGCCAACTTCCTTTCTGGAATGTATAAATCGGTTCCACCTTTACAAGAAATGTTTAACATGGCAGGAATGGAATTGCCAGAATATTTAAAAGGTAAAAATGTAAAAAGTGATGCAGAAGCAGAAGTTATAGAAGACAACAAGCCTAATGCATAACATTTAACTTATTCAAAAAACCGCTATTAATAGCGGTTTTTTTTTTGCTCTTTATTCTTATATTTACTAAGAATTAACCGCTTTTTATCTAAAACTATAAAATTATCATGGGATATTCGTACGCTGCAGACATGATTAACAGAATGAAGCAAGAACGCTCCAGGAATGCTCAAAATAAAAAGAGAGCATATTCTATAAATAATGTTGCCAAATTAGATAATGAAAAATCTGGAGCTCTAAATTTTATAAAAGTTTCACCAGATAAAATGGCAACTATTAAAGTTGAAATTCACAATAAAATAAGACGAGAAAGAAAAAAGAAGATTATCATTTCGGTCATTTCAATAATAATTGCATTGCTCATCACTTTTAATCTTTTAAAATTCATATTCATTTAAAACTTAACACATGAAACCTCTTTTTAAGCTACTTAGTATTTCGTTTTTCTTTATTACAGCTTGCAATAATGCACAACAAGACACGGATATATTCGAGAAATTCGAATCTAAATTCTACGAAATAGGTGGTTATAAAATTAATGTAGAAACTAAAGGTTCTGGTGACCCAATTTTCTTTTTACCAGGAGGACCAGGAAATTCTCATGATTATATGCAAGGTAATTTTGGGCAGTATTATAAAACAAATACGGTTGTTTTTTTCGATTGGTTAGGTCGTGGAAAAAGTGAGGATGCTAAAGATCCAAAAGAATACTCGGTTGAAAATGATGTAGAGCTTATCGAGAAACTACGTGTGCTTTTAAAATTCGATAAAATCTCTTTGGTTGGGCATTCTTACGGTACAGTTCCTGCGCAAGCTTACGCTATAAAATATAAAGACAACGTTGAGAAAATGGTATTAATTAATGGCTTCCATAGTGGAGCCATGTGGCAAGCCAATTGCGATAGTTATAACCATTATGCAAAAACACACTTTCCTGAGAAATGGAAAAAAGTAGATTCTATTCGCGCATTAGGTTATATGTCTAGCGATAAAGAATTGGCAGACGTTTATGGTAGTTTCCCAACAAAATATATTTACTATCATAATACTAAATTGAAGCAAAATTCGCCTGAAGAAAAATATAGAGGTTGGGCAAACGATGTTTATGTTTCAATTATTGGAAAAGATGGCGATTTTGATGTTTCAGGTAGTATGATAAACCAAGATTACAGAAAGGAATTAAAAAATGTGAAAGCAAAAACCTTAATTATTGCTGGTCGATATGATGGTGTTTCTACTCCAGAATTTGCTGTGCAATACAAAACGTTTATGCCAGTAGCTCAATTTGAAATGTTTGAAAACAGTGGTCACAATCCATATTTAGAAGAACCAGAAAAGTTTTATCGCATTTTGGATACCTTCATTAAAAAATAACCTCAACAAAAGAGATTTTTAGAATTTTAATAACGTTTTCTACTTCATCTTCGTTTAAATGCCCAAATCCTAATCTAATAGCACATAGATCTTTATTTTGATACAGTATGGTTTTAGGTAAAAACAAATCGTGTGCTTTTGCTTTTTCTGCCAATTTAACTAGCGATATTCTGGGTTCAAAATTTAGCCAAACTGCTAAACCTCCTGTTGGAACTTGCCAAGTTGCATAGTCTTTAAAATAAACACTTAAACAAGCACATAAATAATCGCGTCTTTGCTTATAAATAATAATATTCTTTTTAATTAATCGGTGTATTTCACCTTCACTAATAAGTTCTGTTAGTATTTGCTTCTGAATTAAATCACCTTGTTTATCTAGTATTTGCAAATAGTTTTTGGCTTCATTAATAATGTTTTCTGGAGCGACTACAAATCCTATTTGAAAACTAGGAAAAAAAGACTGTCCTAATCGTCCTAAATAAATAACCACACCTTGTCCATCTGCACTTGCCATAGGCACCATCGCAGAGCCGTTAAACTGAAAATCGTAATCAAAATCGTCCTCTATAATAGCAAACTTATAAGCCTTTGCGAGCTTCAATAATTTCAAACGCCTTTCCGCTGTAAGCGTTACCGTTGTTGGATATTGCCTATGTGCGCAAACATACACACAACGAATACTGTTTTTCGTGAAGTTTTTTTCAATAAAATCGACATCAATACCATGCGCATCTACAGGAATCGTTATAATATTAGCTCCTGCTTGCTGAAAAATCATATTAGATTTATAATGACTTAAATTACCAACAAGCACTACATCTTTTTCCTGTATTAAAAGTTGAGAGACAATATATAAGCTCATTTCGGTACTACGTGTACTTACAATATTGCTTGGTTTTATATGAAATCCTCTCGTGGCATTTAAATAATTACATAACTGTTTACTAAAAGTAGTATTAGACTGCGCTTGTGTTTGATTCCATTTCGAAATTAACGATGCACGTTTCATAGACGCACTATACCATTTAGAAAACTGATGTGTAGGATGTAATCTTAAATCGGGCTTCCCATCGTTAATTACATATTTACGTATCGAAAATTCTTCGGTAGAAGCTAAATTAAAAGACGACTGAAACGGAAATCCTGCTATTTCTGGATACGCTTTTAATTTTTCTAAGCCTTGAACCACAGCTTTTATAGCAGCGGTTTTTTTTTCTGGCATTAAAACAAACGTCCCTTTATTAGCAACAATATCTACCCAACCTTGCGATGCCAACTCATCGTAAACAGCAACTGCAGTATTTCTATTAATAGATAGTAAGGCACTAAATTTTCTAGTTCCTGGCAACGCAGTTCCTTCTGGTAAATAGCCACGTTGTATGGCATTAATGATTTCTTGAGCTATTTGAATATAGATTGCAGTATTCGGAGACTTTTCGAAATGAATTAAAGATTTTAATATGTCATCAACCGGACTACTCATTGTTTTAAAACTGGACTACTTTAATGATCCGGAAAGTTACGAATTTTGCAGCGTTAAAAAACACCTATATATTATATTATGAAATTAAGTCCTTTTTTTATTTTACTTGCCATGTTTGCTATAACAACGCAAGCGCAAGAATTCCAAAATCAACAACTAGATTCTGTAATTATTACATCTACAAGAATAGATTTACCATTCTCGGAAAACTCTAGAACCATAACAGTAATTAACCAAGAAGACATTAAAAAAAGTGCAACAACAAACGTTGCCGATTTATTACAACAAGTTGCAGGAGTAGATGTAAGACGTCGTGGTACTTCTGGCATGCAGGCAGATTTATACATTCGTGGTGGTGGTTTTGACCAAACATTACTATTAGTAGATGGTATAAAGGTTGAAGATTCGCAAACAGGACACCATACCATGAATATGGCTTTACCTATTGAAGTTATTGAGCGTATAGAAATTATTAAAGGTCCAGCAGCAAGAGTATTTGGGCAAAATGCATTTACAGGAGCTGTTAATATTGTAACCAAAAAAAATATTGGAGATTTAGTTTCTTTAGGTATTCAATCAGGATCTTATGGTCAACTTAATGGTTCTGTTATGGTTGGAAGTCAATTAGAAAAATCTTCGCATATAATTCAAGTTTCAAGAAATACTTCTCAAGGTTATAGACATAATACAGATTATGATAATCAGAATTATTTTCTAAAAAGTTCTTTCGATACAAACAAAGCACCTATAAATGTAATTGCTTCATTTCAAGAAAGAAAATTTGGTGCAAATGGTTTTTATGCTAGTCCAACTGCTATTAACCAGTACGAAGAAACACAAGCTAGCTTAGTAGGTGTTACCACCGAAATTAAAAAAGAAAACTTAACTCTTAAGCCAAAACTATATTGGAAACGTAACCAAGACATGTATGTTTTTATAAGAGATAATCCATCTGTTTACAGAAACTTACATATTACTAATAAAGTTGGAGCTGCATTAGATGCTTCTTACAAGTCTGACCTTGGTGTAACAGGTTTTGGAGTAGATGTTGCAAAAGTATATTTGTCTAGTAACAATTTGGGATCTAGAAATAGGTTTATGACAACCCTATTTTTAGAACACCGTTTTAAATTAGCTGATGATAAATTAGATATCACTCCAGGTATTGCTGTTAACTATTTTTCTGATTTTAAATTTCATGCTTTTCCAGGTTTAGACATTGGTTATAAAATAAATGATGAGTTAAAAATCTACGGAAACATTGGTTACACTTATAGAATACCTACATATACCGATTTATTTTACAGCGACCCAACAACATTAGGTGATGAAAACTTAGATCCAGAAGAAGCTATTGCACAAGAATTAGGTATAAAATATAATAATGGAAACTTTAATGCTTCTCTTGCGGCTTTTAATAGAGATTCTAAAAAACTAATAGACTACGTTAAAGAAACCGAATCAGATTTATGGCAAGCAACCAATATTAGAGATTTAAACACAAAAGGAATTGAAATAAATGCATCGTATGGTTTTAAGTTTGCTGGTTATAATCAAGCCATAAAAACAGGTTATACTTTTTTAGAAGATGATTTAAAAGCTGTACCAAGTAACTTTTCTAGATACTCTATCAATTCTTTAAAACATCATGCAACAGCAAGTTTACAAACGCAATTCTTTAAAAATATTTCTCAAAATATTATTTATAAATATGCCGAAAGAACTTCTGGAGAAAATTATTCAGTGGTAGATGCTAGTGTAAATTACAATTTAAATGCCTTTGAAATTTCTGTAATTGCAAATAACATTTTCAATACAGAATACACAGAAACCAACTTAGTACCAATGCCAAAAGGAAACTTATTATTTGGTTTAAAATACAACCTTAAATAGAAGATTATATTATTTTCGTTAATTCGAAAAGACATTAAAAAAGGTGCCGAAAAAGAACAATATTCTTTCTTTTCGGCACCTTTTTTTTATCTAAAAGCACTTAAAACACGTTTCTAGTTCTATTTAATGATAATAACAAATCTAGTTTAAAGTCGTTTTAGTAACTTTAGTCCTTTAAACCAGCTATATATTGAAATTAAATCTTCAAGACATTCCTAGAGTAAAAACTATTACTAAACAGGATTTTATAAAGCACTATTTTAAACCACAGAAACCTGTGGTAATAGAGCGTTGTATAGAAGATTGGCCTGCTTTTACTAAATGGAATTTAGACTACATAAAACAAGTTGCGGGAGACAAAACGGTTCCGCTTTATGATGACAGACCTGTGCATTACAAAGATGGTTTTAACCAGCCTCATGCAAAAATGAAGATGAGTGATTATATAGACTTGTTAAAGTGTGAGCCTACGAAATTTAGAATTTTTTTATGGAATATTTTAAAAGAAGTACCTCAACTTCAACAAGACTTTAAATTTCCAGACTTTGGTTTACCTATAATGAAAGGAATGCCAATGTTATTTTTTGGTGGCACAAACTCGCACACCTTTATGCATTATGATATTGATTTAGCTAATATCTTTCATTTTCATTTTGAAGGTGAAAAACAAGTTATTCTGTTCAATCAGAAACAAAATAAGTATTTATACAAGATTCCACATTCATTAATTGTTAGAGAAGACATCGACTTTTCTAATCCCGATTTTAAAAAATGGCCAGCTTTACAAAAAGCTAAAGGTTGGGAATGCGAACTTATGCATGGTGAAACCTTATATATGCCAGAAGGTTATTGGCATTACATGAAATATATAACTCCAGGGTTCTCAATGAGTTTGCGTGCTGTTGCAAGGCAACCAAAAAACTTAGCAAAAGCTATTTATAATATAATTGTTATGCGTAATTTTGACAACTTAATGCGACGTCTTAAAGGTCAAAAATGGATAGACTGGAAAAACAGACAAGCAATAAAAAATACTAAATAAATTAAAAATGAGAAAAGTACTATTTGTATTAGCAATATTAAGTGTTTCGCTAATTAATGCACAAGCGTTTGAAGGTAAAGGAGATCAGAAATTTCAAATTGGAGCTAATCTTCAAGATTATGCGTCTGGTTTAAATGTTAGTTACGATTACGGAATTGGAGAAAACATATCTGTAGGTATATCTACAACATATGCACTAAATGTTAAAAATAACGACATCCTTGATGCAGATTTTGGAGATCGTTTTGATATTAAAGCACGTTTTAATGCTAATTTAGGAAACGTTATCAATATTGATGATAATTTTGATGTTTATCCTGGTTTAAGTTTAAGTACTAAAAACTTTGGTGGTCATTTAGGTTTTCGTTACTTATTTACTGATGGTTTTGGAGTCTACACAGAATTTAATACACCATTAGCAAAATATAAAGAAACTCCTATTGGAGCAGAAAATATTCACAATCAATTTAGTGTAAACTTAGGAGCTATATTCAATTTATAGCATCTAATAAGCCTTAACTAAAAAGCCTTTCAGATTTAAAATTTGAAAGGCTTTTTTATGCTTTACTTTATTAATTCATTCACTTTATCGTAAACCAAATACGACTCCCACCCTCTATACAACAAGTAGTCTATTAGCTTCTTTTTTTTCTTCAGCTTATTGCTTTCCATTATAGAATCTGCTCTTTTTTCGGCTAAATCGTTAAAAACATCGGTATACTCATCAATATCTATTTCACTTATTGCGAGATTTATATTAATTTTAGATATGTCTTTTCTCTTAAGTTCAAGAGTTAATCGACGTCTCCCCCATTTTTTTATATTGAACTTACCTCTCACATATGTTTTGGCAAAACGTTCTTCATTAAGATAGTTCTGCTCCAAAAGATGACCTATGATAATATCTGTTGCTTCAGGTATCATATTTAAATCTCTTAATTTTTGCCTTACTTCTTTATGACAGCGTTCTTGATAAGCACAGTAATGCTCTAGCTTTTTTTGAGCCTCGGCAACTGTAAACGATTTATATTTTTGGTGCATGTACCAAAAATAAGCTATTAATTAATAACCAAAATGCCCTTGTTATGAAACATATAAAAACACTTTTAATTCTACTATTTGTTTGTAATTTTGGCTTTAGTCAAACTACTATTTATTCTGAAGACTTTTCTGGGCAATTAAACAAAGGAGCTTATTACAATAATACTACTGGTTTAACAGAGACTGATCTCTCTGGAGTTAATTGGACAATTGATATCTCTAGTGTAACTTTTGATAGCAGCCTAGATAAATTTCAAGTAGTTAGTGGACCACGTTTTCTTGAAGCTAGAGATTTAGACAGTCCTGGAATATGGTACTCACCAACAATTAACATAAGTGCTTTCACAGATATACAATTCTCCTTAGATGCAACAGAAAGCTCTCCTTCTACCGATAATCTTGAAAATGCTGATACTTTTACAACAGAATACCGTATAAATGGTGGCGCATGGACGCAAGCAGGAAACAATGGTTTTATTCAAAATGATTATTTAGATACTGTGGTATCCCATAATGTTTTATTAAATGGTACTACATTAGAATTAAGAGTTACTATTGTAAATAATGGAGATGATGAGCGCATGCGAATAGATAATATTCTAGTAGAAGGTACTGCTCCAACATCACCAACCATTACAATTAATCCTAATTCTAGTAGTATTTCTCCATTAAACGTTGTTGAAAACAACGTTTCTTTAGTTGCTGAAACTTTTACCGTTCAAGGTTCTGCACTAACCAATAATATTGTTTTAACCTCTCCTGCAGATTTTGTTATTGCCACAGTAATAAATGGCCCGTATACCGCTTCTATTACATTACCACAAACAGGAGGAACAGTGAATTCTACAACAATATATACGCAGCTAGCTTTTGGTTTAGCAGTTAATACTTACAATGGAAACATAGCTGTAAATAGTACAGGAGCAACAACTGTAAATGTAGCTGCATCTGGAACAGTAATTGCCCATATACCTGCTACAAGTTGTGGTGAATTATTTATTTCGGAATATCATGAAGCTCTTGGAGGCACGCCAAACGAACAGTATATAGAACTCTACAACCCAACAAGTACAACTATAAATTTATCTAATTATAGAATTGCTCGATTTAGAAATGGTCGAGTTAACTTTAGCCCAGACATAAGAACAATACCAGTTGGACAAGGAACAATAGCACCATATTCTACTTTTTTAATTGCTAGAAATAATTCTACTTTATGTAATAGTAGTATTGCAAATTATTGTACTGGAAGTAATACTATGAATTTTGATGGTAACGATGTTATTGCTCTACAAGACTCTAACGGTCTAAATATAGATGTAATTGGTGTATTAAATATAAATAACAATTTTGCTCTAGATGTAGACTTAGCTAGAAACCCAGATATACAAGTACCAACAGTTACTTATAATACTGCAGATTGGGGATCAACAGGATCTAATAACACTTCAATGTTAGGGTGGCATAATAACGAATGCCTATGCACCTCGACTACAACTTGGGAAACTACTGGTTGGAGCAGTGGTCCTCCAAATGCATCTACTGCTGCTATAATTAATGCTTCTTACAATACTTTAACCGAGGGAAGTATAACAGCATGTTCACTAACAGTTAATATTAACGCTATTTTAACTGTTCAAGATCTTTCTTTTATAGATATTGAAACTAATATTATTGTATATGATAACGGAAAAATTCTTGTTCAAAAAAACGGTTCTGTTGTACAAAACAATTCTAATGGAAAAACTGTGATTATAGATCCTACATTAGGAGAAATTAGTGTTACAAAACAAACTGCGCCAATTAACAATTGGTACGAATACACGTATTGGTCTTCTCCTGTTCAAGGAGCATTAGTTCAAGATGTGTTTTTTCAAACAGATGCTAATAGACGTTTTTGGTTTGATGCAAATAATTTTCAGGATTCTACAATGGAAACAGGAAACAATAATGCGACTGTTACTGGGCAAGACGATGTAGACGATAATGGAGACGTTTGGCAAATAGCCGCAGGTACAAATGTTCTATTGCCAGGTGTAGGTTATGCTGCAACACTCTCTGCAATAAGCTTTAATTCTTCTACTCCGGGAATTGGATATGCTCATATTTTTGAAGGTCCTTTTAATAATGGGACTATTAGCGTTCCTGTAGTTAGAAATGATGCAGAACTATCCGATTTTAATAACAACTTTATTGGTAACCCATATCCTTCTGCTGTAGATGTAGATCTTTTTTTTGCAGAAAACATAACATCTACAGGTATTTTAGAAGCTCCTATTTATTTATGGTCGCAGAATACTACTCCTTCTGGAAGTACTAATGGAAATTCTAACCTAAATTTTGATACTTCAGATTATGCAGAAATTAATTTAGGAGGAGAAACAGCAGGTGGAGATAATGTTACACCTAGCCGATTTATACCTTCAGGACAAGGCTTTTTTACAAACTTCTCTGATACTTACCCAACAACTTCTGGCAACGTTATTTTTAATAATAGCATGCGTGTAACAGGAAATAACAACCAATTCTTTAAAACATCAAGCAGCCAAAACCCAATTACAAGAGACGTAATATGGCTTGACTTAACATCTGACAATGGTGTAAGAAACCAAATTTGTATTAGCTACCTAGATGGAGCAACTGCTGCTTTCGATGGTTCGTCTTACGATTCTTTTAAAAGAACACCTATTGGTCTATTTGCTGTTTTATATTCTATAATTCCTGGGGATGATAAAAAAATATCAATTCAAGGTAAATCTAGTAGCGACTTAAGTTTAGACGAAGAAATACCTATTGGAATAAGTACAAGTATAGATGTTCCTACCTTATACTCTCTTTCAATCCCTCAATTAGAAGGTGATTTTTTTAATAACAATACTATTTATTTAGAAGATTCGTTAATGAATACTGTACATGACTTATCTAATAGTACTTATACTTTTACATCTACTCCTGGTGAATTTAATGATCGTTTTAAAATTATTTTTACTAATAATACACTTTCAACAGTAGACTTAGAATCTAGTCCTGAAAACTTTTCTATTATTGAACTTCAAAATAATGATGTAAGGTTCTCAATAGCTTCAAATAATTTAACTATTAAAAGAGTTGAAATATTAGATGTGTTAGGTCGTGTTATTTATAATTTCCGCGGAAGCGAAAATACAGAAACTTATAACCTTTCTAATTTAAGTAGCTCTGTTTATATTTCTAAAATTGAATTATCTAATGGTAAGGTTATAACCAAGAAGGCTGTGAAAAAATAACCTGTGTATAGTTTATAAAAAAAGCTCCATAAATGGAACTTTTTTTATAAACTATACTTTAAAGCAACTATTAAATTTCTTCCTGCTGCAGAAATTCCAGAAGAATACGTTCTATAACGTTGGTCTGTAATATTCTCGAGGCTTGCAGTAATGCTTGTAGATTTATTAAGTTGGTATTGTGTTCTAAAATTCAAGGTGAACCAAGAAGGCGAGTATGGGTTTCCATCGCTATCTAAAGCATACAAATAAGCTTTACCTTGTTCTGAAGGTGCTAATTGATTAAATGATAGAGTATTATTATAGTTAATAAAAGCGTCTGCTTTTAAGGTTTTATTTTGCCATACTAAATGAGTGTTTCCAAAATTAGGCGTTACATGTCTTACAGGTACTTCGATACCATCTGTTTCTTCTGTACCTCCAATAACGTTGTATTGAGATGTTAATTTAAGTGTTTCACTAAAATTAATTTTTGCTCCAACTTCAAAACCATAAATCCAAGATTTTGATGCATTTTGAATAGACTGTACATTACTTAACTCTCCATCATAAAACACTTGAGTTTCACCATTTAAATCTCCATCTCTACGTACTAAAGCATTATCTAAATAAGTGTAAAAGGTTGCTGTATCTAAAACTACAACATCGTTAAAATTTAAAGTTAAGCCTAATTCGCCACCATAGGCATGTTCTGGATTTAAATTGTTGTTTGGGACTACTACTGCACCAGGTTCCGAATCGAAAACCTTACCAATATCATCAATATTTGGTGCTCTAAATGCTGATGAAAAATTAAGTTTCCATTGCATTATTTCGCTAGGATACCAACTTACTCCTGCTGTTCCTGTTAATGCACTTGAGTTGTTTTTAGCTTTGGCAAATGGTAAATCTAGAAACACGTTGTTTTTAGTAAAATCTGCATTTGAAGTTACATTGTTATAACGCAAACCTGTTTGAAATACAACATTAGTATTAGGCTTGTATTTTAAGCTTGCATACACTGCCGCAGATTGCCATGTTGAGCCATCTGGATAACGTGTAACCGTTGGCTCGCTTGTATTGGTTGTAATGTTTTCTTCGACACCAACAGAACGAACAGTATTATGAACATACTCAACACCATAAAAAAGCGCTGTATTTTTTGTTAATCGTTTTTCTAAATCTAGATTAAATGAAAAGGCATCAACACCTTCTTCTCTTATATTTCTTGTATCTGACTGAAAATCTCTATCTATTCTACTTTCTTGAAAATTTTGATAAGCTACTGTTGTTTTAATTTTATCGTAAAGATTAGAATTGCTACTCAATTTGGTTACATTTAAATTCGTCATAAACCATTTTTGTGGTCCATAATACCATTCGGCAGAACGTAAGTTACCTCCTCTATAACGTATTAGTCTATCGTATCTTGGTGTGTTTGATGTCTCTGTATAGAAGACTCCTAAATCGAAAGTTAAGTTTTCTTGAGCTTCGTATCTTGCTTTTTGCATGATATTAAATTGATTGTAACCAGAAAATTTTTGATTGTTTGGATTGCTATTTTCTACAATTACATCTTCGTTATTAGTTGTAACTACAAATTCTGGTCTTATATAATCTTCTGGACCATGGCTTCCCATTCTTAGATCTCCAAAATCGGTATAGCTTGCATTAGTTATAAATGCCCATTTTTTAAACCCGTAATTAACATCTAAATGTGCCGTTTTTTCTTGGCTTGCAGACGCGTACCTAATTACTGCATTGGTTTTAATATATGTAGAGTCTGTAAAAGATACCTTTGGAGTTTTAGTATAAAAACTCATAACACCACCAATGGCATCACTTCCATAAATTACATTTCCTGCTCCTAAAGACACTTCTGTAGATTGAATAGAAAATGGATCGATAGATATTACATTTTGTATGTTCCCTCCTCTAAAAATAGCATTGTTCATTCTAACACCATCTACTGTAATAAGTAATCTATTGGTAGAAAAACCTCTTATCATTGGGCTTCCTCCTCCTAATTGACTTTTTTGAATATATACTTGACCAGTAGATTTTAAAAGATCTGCACTTGTCTGTGGGTTTTCGAAAGCAATTTCTGAGGCACTAATACTAGATATTTTCTTAGGAATGTCTCTTTTATTTTCTTTGAATTTAGATCCAGAAATTACAATCTCGTCTAAACCCTGAGCTTTAGGATTAAGCTGTACTTCTCCATTTGAAATCAATGTTTTTTTAACTGAAGATAATATATAAGACAAATGTTTAAAGTAGATAACATCTGAAGCTTTGAAGGTATCTAAATTAGCTTTTCCATTAAAGTCGGTAACAACACTTTTCGATTTTGTTTTGTTATAAATTGCCGCACCAATAATTGGTTCTTGTGTCTGCTTGTTTATTACCGTAATATCTTGCGCTTGAGTGTAAAAACTAAAGCAAAAAACAATTAAGAAAACGAGTAAATTCTTTTTATTCTCAACTAAATACTTCATTAAATATTTGTAATGATTTTGGTTTTTTAAAATTCCCCAAATGTAATTCAAAATACATTAAAATGAGACTTAAAAAAGTTTGTCTTTGTTTGCTGTTTATTTTAACTAATTCTAAAGCATCAAATGTTGTGCCTAACAGTTGTTTTAGGAGTGTTAAATTTTCATTTGAAATAGAATATTTACTTTCACTTTCATCTTGAAACTTCCCTGCTTCTAAATTAAAATATGGTGCATCAATTTTAGAAACATCTGGATAAAACCCTAAATGTTTTGTTAGATTTAAAAGAAATAACAAATGAAAATTGGCAAAATTATCATGTACATCTAACCATTGTAAAGTCGCTTCAAGATAATTATACAAAGTGTCGTTTTGTTCCTCTTCTTGAAGCGAGCTCGAGAGTACTTCTGCCAAAAACATAACAATAGCACTTTTTAAAACATTAGTATGTAAACTAGAATAAAGATGATTAATTTTCACTTCTTTTATATACTGAAGTGATCTTGATGATTTAAAATCTGTTTCTAATTGAAGTTGTGTTAATAATTGATAATAAGCAACTTTTGAACCTTTTTTAGTTTTTAAAACGCCTTTTAACAAATAACTTACTATACCTTCTTTTTGGGTGTAGCATTTAACTATTAAATCGTTATCGCGATACTTAAGTTTAGATAAAACTATTGCATTTGTAGTTAGCAACATTATCTCACGACCATTAATTTAAGCACTTTAGTTTCGAATGAATCTAAATCTGAAAGCATAACCAGATAAACTCCTGTGGCTACTGTTTGTCCAGACATGTTTTTTCCATTCCACAACGCAGTACCACCATCTATTTCTAGATTGTAGCCACTAAATTTTGTATTAGTTCTTGACTCTGCTTCGGTAACAAGATTCCCTTCAATATCTGTAATTTTTATGTTTACATTTCCGGTAATACCTTTAATTTTAATTTTCTCATCGTTAATATTAAAGTTTGGTCTAACTGGGTTTGGGTAAACGTAAGCTTCTTGAAGATCGCTATCTGGAACAGAGGTTTCACTATTGAAAGAAACAAGACCTTTATCTGTAGCCATGTATACAATACCATTTGTTTCGTCTAAAGCAATATCTAAAATATTATTAGATGGTATTGGAGAATTATCCTTTGTAAAATGATAAATAGTTTCTTGACCATCTGATGAGAAATAATATGCTCCAGTATTTAAGGTTGCTATCCATTTGTTATTTGCTCCATCAACTTCAATATCTGTAATAAACTGTTGATATAACAATTCTACAGGAGTTCCATCGTCAAGCACTATAATCTCTGAAGGCTCAAAGGATGGGTCATCAAAAAATGAATCAGCATTATATATTATTCTTACACCTTTTCCTGTACCAAACCAAACTTGATTTTGCTTATCGACAACTACTGTTCTTACAGTAGGAGATGGTACATTTTTCTCTTCAGATTCAATGTTATGTAATTCACCTGTATCAGGTTTATAACCAATAATACCTTTTCTATGTCCTCCAACCCAAACTACTCCATTTTGGTCTACAGCAATAGATCCATAGCCAATCTCAGTATTTCTATCTAAAATTATCTCACTAAAATCATAAGATTTCCATTCTCCTGTTTCTAAATTAAAAGACTTTAATGGACTTGTTGTTTTAGCATTAGTACACCATAAAATATTATTTTGATCTATTACAGAACCTGCATTTCTAATATCTACACCTGCAGACCAAGAAGACACAAAAGTACTATTGTCCTCACCATATATTACAGTAGGATCATCGTCTTCAACTTCTATTAATCCGTGAACAAATGAACTAATATATACCTTATTAGTATTAAATGGATTAACATGAATTTTATTAAGATTAACCGCATCAAAGACACTATCGAAAGGAATATTTGTCCATTCTTCACCTTTTAAATGACTAAAACCTCTTTTTCTTAAAGGAAATGGATTGTATGAAATTGAATAATCACCATAAGTCATCCACACATTATTATCAATAGCATTAATAGCAAATCCATCATTAGAAAGTGGACATGATGGATGTACCTCTTCCATTATCGTTAAATCTGAAAGATTAGTTTTTAAAATTCCATATCCAGATTTACCACTAACAAATACGCCTTGCGTTCCAATAAAAATATCATTTTCTTCATTAATAACAGCTGAAGTGAAGTTTGTAGGAAAATCTGAATTAGACATCACTACAGCGGTTTCATTAAAAGGATCGGTATTATATAAAAATAACGCATTTAGCGTTGTAACTAAAAGTTGATTATTTAATTTTCTTAAGTCTTTTATTTGGACTGAATAATCTACGCTCTGAACAAAAGAACCTCCAACTATCTCATACAAAATTGTATTATCTCTTGCAATAAACACTTTTTCTCCAATAGATTCAATTTCAACCCAATTTGCCATTCCAATTTGTTCCCATTGCTGATAATCAATTAAATTTTGATTATCTACATCTGCTTTGTAAAAACCACTCTCTGTTGCAACATAAATTTCATTTTGAAATACTGCAATATCATTAACAATTAATTGAGATCCGTTTGGTCCAATAAAATAAGTGTCTCCAAATTCTAAATTATTAATATCATAAAGAGAAATACCGTAATTTGTAGAAATATAAGCTAAACCATTATAAATATTAAAACCATTAATTCTCTTATCTGTTGGAGGAATTGTTGGTTTATTTAAAATATCAACTACAGTTTTTACCTCTTGGCTAGATTCTAAATAAACTTGCATTAAACCATTTTCGAAACCTATTAGTAGCAACCCATTTTCTTCTACGTAATGTATGCTAGAAATGGTTTCTCCAGACAAACCATTAATTGTAGATAGCTCCTCTATTTCGTTAGTTTGAGTATCATATATAAAAATTGCATTTTCAGCAGCTCCAAAAATCTTAGAAGAACCTTGAGAGATGTCATTTATATCTAAAAATGAAAAATAACCTTTCCAATCTCTTGAGTAGTCTTGAGAATAGATAGAAAGTGGGAAAAACAATATTAATATTAGGTGTTTTATTTTCATAACTTATAATTAAGCTTAATATAACGTAGAATATTGCAAAAATATATACAAAAACAAAAAAAGCTTCCTAAAAAGGAAGCTTTTTTTAATATAATATACTATTACTATACAACGCCTTGCGCTAGCATAGCATCTGCAACCTTAACAAAACCAGCTACATTCGCTCCTTTTACGTAGTCTACGCTACCATCTTTTTGCGTTCCGTATTTTACACAAGATTCGTGAATATCATTCATAATCTGGTAAAGTTTAGCATCTACCTCTTCTCTTGTCCAATTATATCTTAAAGAGTTCTGACTCATTTCTAATCCAGAAGTTGCAACACCTCCAGCATTAGATGCTTTTCCTGGCGAGAATAATACTTTTGCTTTTTGTAAAACTTCAATAGCTTCAGGTGTTGTTGGCATGTTTGCTCCTTCGGCAACAACAAGAACTTTATTTTTTACTAAAACTTCCGCTTCTTCTTTATTAAGTTCATTTTGTGTTGCACATGGCATAGCCACATCACAATTTACACTCCAAGGCCTTTCTCCTTCATGGAATTTAGCCGAAGAATATGTATCTACATACTCGCTTATTCTTCCACGTTTAACATTTTTAATGTCCATTATTAATGCTAATCTTTCAGCATCTATTCCGTTTTCATCATAAATATAACCTGAAGAATCAGACATTGTTACTACTTTTCCACCTAATTCTGTGGCTTTTTCACAAGCATATTGTGCTACATTTCCAGATCCAGAAATAACGACTGTTTTTCCCTTAAAAGAATCGTTTTTAGTCGCTAGCATATTTTTTGCAAAATATACAGTTCCATAACCTGTTGCTTCTGGTCTAATTAAAGAGCCTCCATAACTTATTCCTTTTCCTGTTAATATTCCTGTAAATTCATTTGCTAATCTTTTATATTGACCAAACATATAACCAATTTCTCGACCGCCAACTCCAATATCTCCAGCAGGAACATCTGTATTTGCACCTATGTGTCTAAACAACTCAGACATGAATGATTGGCAAAAACGCATCACTTCGTTGTCACTTTTTCCTTTTGGATTAAAATCACTTCCTCCTTTTCCTCCACCCATTGGTAAAGTGGTTAGAGAATTTTTAAATACTTGCTCAAAACCTAAAAATTTAAGAATACTTAAATTTACAGATGGGTGAAAGCGTAAACCTCCTTTATATGGTCCTATAGCAGAATTAAATTCTACCCTAAAAGCTCTGTTTACCTGCGTATTTCCTTTATCGTCAATCCAAGGTACTCTAAAAATTATTGTGCGTTCTGGTTCTACCATACGCTCTAGTAACATTTTCCCTTGATACTTAGGGTTTTCTTCAATAAATGGGATTACAGTCTCTGCAACCTCATGAACAGCTTGTAAAAATTCTGGCTCGTGGCCATTTTTTTCTTTTACTAAATCTAAAAATGCTTGAATTTTATTTTCCATTTAACCGGCTAATTATGTTTTTAATAATAGAGTTCCTCGTTTTGTAGTACAAATATACATTATCTTTAAAAAAGATGTTTATTTTTTTTATATTTCGCAACTAATATTTTTTTATATTTATTTTAGTTTGAAATTATTATGATGCATTTTGTCTATAATATTTTTTTGTTTATCGTGTTTTTATATATTTGTTCGTTTAATGCCTCTAATTCTTGGACATAACTATGCTTGATTCAAAACATTTAGCGAAACTAATTATAATTCTTCTTACTGCACAAGTTTCTTTTGCGCAACTAGGATTTTCTCATGAAGTAGGAATAATCACTGGTCCTGTTGCCTTTAAATCGGATTATGGATTAAGAAGTGAAACTGAGACCAACGCTGGAAATACAGGATTTGGTATTGGAATTGTGCATTATATAAACTTTGCTTATCAAGCGAGTTGTAACTGCTATACTACAGATAATTATTTTAATGATCACTTTAAATTAAGAACCGAAATTTCTTATAATAAAACAAAACTTGAGCATTTTGGAGAATTTGCAGATCCTGCAAAAACAGGAGCAGATGCTAAAAGATTAAGAGCTCATAAAGGTGAAGCAAATAATTTTGATATTGGAATGCAGATTGAATACTTTCCTTTAAGTATTCGTTCATTTCAAGCTTTCTCCTATAAATGGGCTCCTTTTGTTAGTTTTGGTGCGCATTATGTATCTTTCAATCCTAAAGTTAGTTCTACTTACACAGGTACAGGAAGTACTTATTACGCTCCATGGTTTACAGATGCTAATTCAAAACCTATAGATGTTAGTGGAGGAAGTACATGGTCTGTAGTATCAAGTATTGGTGCACGTTATAAATTATCAACCTCTGCAGATTTAATGATAGACCTTAGAGGTCAATATTATTTTAATGATTTAATAGATGGTTTAGACCATGATTTAGAATTCAACAAATATAACGACTGGTTAGTATGGCTTAACTTCGGATACATTTATTATTTAGATTAAGCGCTAATAAAATTTCATAAAAAAAAGCTCAAGTTTAAACTTGAGCTTTTTTTACGCGTTAAAACAAGTGCTATCCTAAAGCTTGTTTTAAATCGTTTATTAAGTCTTCTTCATCCTCAATACCAACACTTAATCTAATTAAGGAATCTACAACACCTATTTTTTCGCGTTCTTTTTTTGGTATGCTGGCATGCGTCATACTTGCTGGATGTCCAGCTAAAGACTCTACTCCTCCAAGAGATTCGGCTAATGTGAATATTTTTAAATTCTCAACTACTTTTATGGCTTCTTCATAATTATTTCCTTTTGTATTAAAAGAAAGCATGCCTCCAAAATCTTTCATTTGAGCTTTTGCAATATTATGGTTAGGATGATTTTTAAAACCTGGCCAATACACACTTTCAACTTTTGGATGCGATGCTAAATATTCTGCTACAGCTTTTCCATTTTCACAATGTCGTTGCATTCTAACATGCAGTGTTTTTATTCCGCGTAGCGCTAAAAAGGCATCTTGCGGTCCACAAATGGCACCACTTGCATTTTGTATAAAATATAATTTATTGGCTAAATCTTTATCCTTTACAATTAAAGCTCCCATTACCAAATCGCTATGTCCACCAATATATTTTGTTGCAGAATGCATAACGATATCTGCACCCAAATCTAATGGCTGTTGTAAATAAGGCGTTGCAAAAGTATTATCGACAGCTAATAAGACACCATGCTTTTTTGCAATTAAAGCAGCCGCTTTAATATCAATAATATTTAACATTGGGTTTGTAGGTGTTTCTACCCAAATTAGTTTTGTTTTATCGTTTATATAGTTTTCAATGTTTGCAGCATTATCCATACCTACAAAATGAAATTTAATACCAAATCCTTCAAAGATTGAAGTAAATAAACGGTACGTTCCTCCATAAAGATCGTTAGTAGAAATCACCTCATCGCCAGGTTTTAAGAGTTTCAAAACGGCATCAATAGCTGCTAAACCAGAGCCAAAAGCTAAACCAAATTCGCCATTTTCTATACTTGCAAAAGCGTTTTCTAATGCGTGACGTGTAGGATTGTGAGATCTTGAATATGCAAAACCTTTATGTCCTCCAGGCGTTGTCTGTGCATAAGTAGAGGTTTGGTATATTGGCGGCATGACTGCTCCATAAGCTTTGTCTGGATACTGTTTACCGTGTATGGTTTTTGTGTTAAATTTCATATGTTTATATTTCAATTAAAAAATAACTTTCAGTTTTTTTGATTACAACAAAAATAACCTTTAATTCGTTGTATATAAATTGCATTAAAACCTTTAGTCAATGTTTAATAGTTCATCTTTCAGATTAATAAAAATTTTTAGTTTCATATTTTTAACAAGTGTTTTTTTTTCTTGTAAAGATGAAGTTACCCTTAATTTTATAGAAACGTCTATTATAGATGAAGGAGAGACTACTATAGAAATAAATATTCCAAAAGCCGAAGGCAAAACAGAAGCCGCAAAACAAATTAACTCAACACTTGCTTATTTTGTAAACACAGCACTAAACATTGAAGCCGTTTCAGCAACCAAAACAAGTACAGAAGAAAGTATTGAAGATTTTAAAAAAGCTTATACAAACTTTAAAACACAAATAGGAAAAACACTGTACACAATTTTACCTCCTTGGGAAGTTTTAATCGATGGAGAAATAATTTACGAAAGCGAAACCTTAGTATCTATAGCCATGAACTCTAGTATAAATACTGGTGGAGCACATAGCAATTTAGTATTTAGATTCTATAATTTTGACGTTAAAACAGGTCAAGAATTAAAAACTAAAGACTTATTAAATGATATTCTTGCTTTTACAACATTAGCAAAAAAATACTACGATAAAGAACTCCTTTCTGCAAACAACGATAGAATAGAAGCTTTTGAAGCCGATACTTTTACACTACCAGAAAACCTAGGTTTTAGCGAAAACGGTGTGATTGTTTTCTACGACACCTTTAACTCTTCATCTAATAATGTAATAGAATTTACAATTCCTTATACTGTTGCAAATAACTATTTAAACTTTTAGAGCACGCAACATCGCTAAAATATATCCTGCATGCATCCCTTCGTGAATAAGTGCAAATTGTATAGCTTGATTTACGTTTGTTAATGTATTTCCTGTAGTAGATAAAGTATATTCATTAAAAGTGCTAAAAACTTTAGAGCCAAAATCTGCTTTTGTATGTTCTATTGTAGAATAAGCTAAAGCTTTTAACTCATCGACTTCTTCTTGTGTTGCTTCGCCATCTGGCTTTGTTCCTTTTTTATATTTCTCGATAAGCGCTTCACTTACATTAGGTTTTAGTCCAGAAAGTTTATAAACCAAAATTTGCTCTGTTACGATACTGTGTCCAATATTCCAGACGATATTATTATTAAATCCGTTTGGTATAGCATTAAGCTGTGCTAATGACAATTCGTCTAAATACGCTTTAAAAAAGCCTCTTGTTTTGGCAAAGACATCGAAAGTAAAATCCATAGTTCAAATTTTTTATAAATATAGTAGAATCTGTTTTAAATCAATTTAATTTGCAGTGTAAAAACTAGATTTCCGTTTTCACGGAAACGAATTCAGATAATTCGATGACTAATAAAGTATATTATTTAAAATCTTGTAGCACTTGTATTCGTATTTTAAAAGAGCTTGATCTACCAGAAAACGTAGTACTTCAAAATATAAAAACTGAAGCTATTACAGAAGCTCAAATTGAAGAAATGAAAAACCTAGCAGGAAGCTACGAAGCCTTTTTTAGTAAAAGAGCAACACTTTATAAGCAACGCGATTTAAAAACCCAGAATTTAACTGAAACAGATTACAAGAATCTAATTTTAGAACATTATACTTTTTTAAGCCGACCAGTTTTTATTTTAAATAATAAAATCTACATAGGAAACTCTAAACAAAATGTTGAAGCTGTAAAAAATGCTTTAGATGAAAACTAGATATTGGGCATTAATTGCTGCATTTACTGTTCAGCTACTTTACGGCTTAACTTTTACTTTTGCTAAAGATGTTATTTCTGGTGGTTATATAAAACCTTTTGGTTTTATATTAATACGCGTTGCAGGAGCAACCGCTTTGTTTTGGTTATTTAGTTTTTTAGGGCCTAGAGAAAAAATTGATCGAAAAGATTATTTAACCTTCTTCTATGCAGCTATATTTGGCGTTGCACTAAATATGCTTTGTTTTTTTAAAGGCCTAGAGTTTACAACACCCATCCATGCTTCGGTTATTATGATAACTGTACCAATTATTGTATTGGTTTTATCATCATTTTACTTAAAAGAAAGCATTACAACATTAAAGATTTTTGGCGTTATTTTAGGTTTCTCCGGTGCTTTCGTACTAAGCATCTATGGGAAATCTAACTTAGAAGGTGACAATATTTTATTGGGTAATTTGTTAGTTTTCATAAACGCTATATCCTATAGTATTTATATTATTATTATTAAAAAACTAACCAATAAATACCATCCATTTACATTTATACGCTGGTTATTTTTATTTGGATTAATTATGGTAATCCCTTTTGGGTATAATGATTTAGTTACTGCTCAATTTTCAACTTTTACACCATATATTTTATTTTCAGTGCTTTTTGTAGTTGTTGGTGCAACATTTGGAACGTACCTACTAAACCCTTTAGCGCTTAAACATTTAAAAGCCTCTACTGTAACCACATTTATTTACATACAGCCAGTAATTGCTGGTATTTTTGCCATTATTATGGGAAGTGACACTGTAACACCAGTAAAAATAATAGCCTCTACACTAATATTTGCAGGAGTATATTTGGTAACAAAAAAGCCTAAAGTAGAACTAGAGCGTTAAATTTTTTGGAGTTCTACCATGTGCTCGTGTATCTTCTTTAGTTAGAATTTTATAGTCTTCAGATTTTGGAAACTTATCTGCTAAGTCTGCAAGTACTTTTGGTAGACTCGTCATCTTTCTAGCCTTTAAATCTATCCAAGCACCAAACATTTCGCAAAACGCTATGTTTTCTCCTTTATAGTTATAAAAATTATGATCGAATTTAAAAAATGTACCATCCTCACTCAATCCAGAAACTTCTAGAGATACAGTAAGAGGTTGTCCCATAAAAGCTTCTTTAAAATAATGCATGTGCTCATAAAAAACTACTGGTCCAATATTATGGATTGCTAATTCTTTCATGGTAAAACCGTGTTCTACTAAAAAAGCCATTCTAGTATGGCTCATAAAATTAGTATAAGCTGAATTTGCTAAATGCCTATTAGCATCAATATCACTCCAGCGTATTTCGAACTCTTTTTTATACATTTTTTTAAATTTTGAAATACAAAGCTATATTATTTTTACTTAATAGTTACCGCATTAAGTAAAAACAATATGGAGTTTTCTAAGGATTCTGTTTTACTTATCTTTGTGCAACTTTTATAAAAAGCATATGATACATTCAATGACAGGTTATGGTAAATCTGTTTTACAATTACCAACAAAAAAAATTACAATTGAGCTAAAATCACTTAATAGCAAAAATCTAGATTTGAATGCTAGAATGCCTTCTATTTACAGAGAAAAGGAACTTTACTTACGTAAATTAATGGCTAAAGAGTTAGATCGTGGAAAAATAGATTTTTCTATTTATGTTGAAGCTACTGCTGAAGACACCTCGACTAAAATTAACACACCTGTTGTAAAGCAATACATACAACAACTTAAAAATGTGGTTGATGGTAGTGAGATCGAACTCCTAAAAATGGCTGTTCGTTTTCCAGACGCTTTAAATACAGAGCGCGAAGAAATAGACAATACCGAATGGGCAAAAATTGAAGCTGAAATTAAAGTAGCAATACTTGCTATTAATGATTATCGTTTAAATGAAGGTAAAGTTCTTGAAGCCGATTTTAAAAACCGCGTTGCAACTATAGAAGACTTATTAGAACAAGTACTTACTATGGATCCAGAACGTGTTGAAGGTGTTCGCGAACGCTTAAAAAAAGGCGTTGAAGACCTTAGAGAAAAGTACGACGAGAACCGTTTTGAACAAGAATTGGTTTACTACATAGAAAAATTTGATATTACGGAAGAAAAAGTGCGTTTAAAAAACCATTTAGAGTATTTTGTTGCAACACTAAACTCAAAAGATTCTAACGGAAAAAAACTAGCTTTTATTGGTCAAGAAATGGGAAGAGAAATTAACACCATTGGTTCTAAAAGTAATTATGCTCCAATGCAACAATTAGTTGTACAAATGAAGGATGAGTTAGAAAAAATTAAGGAACAATTATTAAACGTTTTATAGTCAATATATTGACATTTAATTATACCGTTTGGTCAAGCTTAGTCAAGACCTTTTTAATATATTAAGAATACCGAAGTGAATAAAGACAAACCTAAACAAGGCAAACTAATTGTGTTTTCTGCTCCTTCTGGCTCTGGAAAAACAACCATAGTTAGGCACTTACTAAAACAAGAAGCATTAAACCTAGCATTTTCTATCTCTGCTACTTCTCGCGAAAAACGAGGCACAGAAGTGCATGCAGAAGATTACTACTTCTTATCTGCGAACGACTTTAAACAACATATTAAAGACGACGATTTCCTTGAATGGGAAGAAGTTTATAGAGATAATTTCTATGGTACTTTAAAAACAGAAGTCGAAAGACTTTGGGCTTTAGGCAAAAACGTTATTTTCGATATTGATGTTTCTGGCGGTTTACGTATAAAACGAAAATTCCCAGAGCAAACCCTATCTGTTTTTGTAAAACCACCAAGTATAGATGAGTTAAAAATTAGGCTTAAAAAAAGAAAAACAGAAAGCGACGATAAAATTAACATGCGTGTAGCAAAAGCTAGTGCAGAGTTAGCTACAGCTCCTCTTTTTGATGTAATTATTGAAAACGACAATTTAGAAAAAGCCTTACAAGAAGCCGAAAACCTTGTAGGACATTTTTTAATAACCGATACTGAAAAATAACACCAAACGAAGATGAATATAGGTCTCTATTTCGGTTCTTTTAACCCAATCCATATTGGGCACTTAATTATCGCCAATCAATTAGTAGAGAATAGCGATTTAGACCAAGTTTGGTTTGTAGTTACACCACACAATCCTTTTAAAAAGAAAAACACTTTATTAGATAATTTTCAACGTTTGGAAATGGTGCACCTTGCTACTAAAGATTATAACAAATTAAAAGAGAGTAATATTGAATTTAATTTACCGCAACCTAACTACACTATAAATACACTTACCTATTTACAAGAAAAACATCCAGACTATCAATTTTCTTTAATTATGGGAGAAGATAATTTAAAGAACTTCCATAAATGGAAAAACTACGAGATTATCTTAGAGAATCATAACATTTATGTGTATCCAAGAATTTCTGAAGGCACAATGGAGACTCAATTTAGTGGACATAAAAAAATACACAAGGTAGATGCACCAATCATGGAAATCTCTTCAACCATGATTAGAAAAGCAATAAAAGAAGGCAAAAACATTAAACCTCTATTGCCAAAAAATGTTTGGGAGTATATAGACGAGATGAATTTTTATAAATAATGATTCTTCATTTACTTAAAATAAGCTTGTACGAAAAAGTGTTTCTCCTTGGAAATATGGCACTGCTTATTATTATTTGTTTTATTTTCTGTTCATTTTTAAAAAATAAGGCTTTACGTTTTGTCACTTCTGTTATATTAAGTGCTTTTAGTGTTTTACAATTAACATCGCTTTTTATTGTAAGAACATATATAGGTTATAGTTTTATCATTCATTTTAACAAAAGAGATATTGATGGAATGATGGATTTATTTACATTTCAAATCTTTTTAATTGTTTTTTTAATTACTGTATTAACATACGTTTTCTACAAATCTCGCATGCTTCTTGCTGCATTTAATTCTAAAATAAAAAAACCAAAACTCTTAAGAGCAGCAACTAGTTTAATAATAATTTTAGCGCTCTTTACAATGAGTTTACCAAAAGGAGTGATTAACTCCAGCTATACTCTTATTAAATCTTTACAAGTAGACAATAAAGGTTTTACTAAAAATTTAGAAGCACTCAACATGAGTGATTATGTAAAACCTGAAAATTTAAAAGTTTCAAGTAGTAAAAAAAACATAATTATTATTGCATTAGAATCTTTCGAAAAAGGATATTTAAGCGATAAGTTTGAAGACCTGACTCCGTTTCTTAGAAGTTTGAAAACTAATCAAGATTGGACCTATTTAGACTTAAATCAAAATGAAGGGAGTAAGTGGACAAGTGGTTCTCTTTACACATCAATTACTGGTTTTCCTGCATATTTTGGAACGTATCATAATAAAATTTTTCAAAATAGCTACCATTCTAATATTACTGGAATTACACATATTTTAGATAAAGAAAATTATTCTAAAACCTACCTAAGTGCCAATGCTAAGGTTTCTGGAACAAACGACATGCTGTACGCTCTTAAGATTGACCAAATTATTGATAAGACAGAATTAAAAGAAAAAATTCAAGACAAAGATTTATTTGATAAAGCAAAAGACATTGTAGATAAAAACACAAGTAACAATAAAGCTTTTGCTTTATTTATTGCAACATTAAGCACGCATTTTCCAAATGGTATTTACGACAATCGCTTTGAAGATATAATAGCTCCTCAAAATTCTAATCTTGAATACATGGTTGCTGCAACAGATAATATGCTTAAAAGCTTTCTAACTCATTTACAAACTACAGGAGCGTTAGAGAATACCACTGTATATATATTTCCAGATCACTTAAAAATGGGAAGCGATACTATTTTTGATGACACTGGTGAAAGAGGTTTATTTATTTTTACAAATGCTCCAAAGAACAATATTGAAACTTATAAAACTCAGGTACTTTACCAAATAGATTTACCAAAAATTATTATGGATGGTGCACAAATTAAACATAATGCAACTTTTTTAACCGACTATGTTACTGGAAATAAAAATGAGTTTATTAAAGACAATATAACCGCACTCACAGCCTTAAATATTTCTGGGTTTTCTAGAGCTATAGTTCAGCCATTTTTAATCCCGAAGAAATCAGAGAAATTTTCTTCTTACAAAAAAGACACTTTGCGTTTTATAGCTCATGCAGGAGGAATAATAGACAAACACACATACACAAACTCTTTAGAGGCTTTAAATTCTAGCTACAATAAAGGGTTTAGGTTGTTTGAGCTTGATATTATAAAAACTAGTGACGGTAAATATGTAGCTGCACACTATTGGGACGAATGGAAAGAAAAAACTAAATACAAAGGAGATGTTCCTACTACAAAAGATGAATTTTTAAAATATAAAATTCATGAAAAATATACTCCATTAGATATGGACGCTATTAATAAGTGGTTTACAAAACATAAGGATGCAATATTAATTACCGATAAAGTAAATGAACCAAACGCCTTTTCTGAACTATTTATCGATAAAAACAGGTTAATGATGGAGCTATTTACTTTGGAAGCTGTAAAAGAAGGTATTGCTGCCAATATTAAATCTGCCATGCCTTCACAACGTGTGATTTTTAATCTAAAGGGAAATAAAATAAAAAAACTAAAAGCGCTAAACATTACAGATATTGCTATGTCACGCTTAAAGCTTGCTGAAAACTTAGAACTCTTTAAAGCTCTAAAAGAAAACAACATTAAAGTATTTGCATACAATATTAATGAAATGATTGATAGGGATGAAAACTATGTTGTTAAATATGAAATGGATTATTTCTACGGAATTTATGCAGACCATTGGGAATTTAAAGATTAAAAACTTTTAAATTTTGTAGCAAATTCTTACAATCAAAAAAATTACGGCTTTTACCGTAACGTAAAATAAAAAAAAAGGCACTTTTTCGATGAAATACACAAAATTATGAAAAATAATTTTGTGAGCAGTCTTTCTTTATTCTACTTTTGAAGTAGAATTAGACACTACATCTACTATTTATCCCTTTTTTAGATGTTTAATTAAAAATAAAACATACACTTTAATAGTTAGTTTTTTTCTAATCTATTTAAAGTTTTCCCATAACAAATAATTTTTAGGTATTATTTGTTATTTTGATTAATAGCGAAAAAAGCCATCTCTCTCGAGTTGGCTTTTTTATTTAATGCATTGTGTTTTTCTAGTCTAAAGCAGGAATACGCAATACTTGTCCTGGATAAATTTTATCTGGATGCTCTAACATTGGCTTGTTAGCTTCAAAAATCACAGGATACTTCATAGCATTACCATAAAATTTCTTTGCAATTTTCCCTAAAGTATCTCCACTTATAACAGTATGAAACTGTGCTTCTGGCTCTACGTGTTCAACTGTCATTCTATCGTCTACAGTAGCTATACCTTTACTGTTTCCTACTACTAATATCGCTTTTTCGCGAGTAGCTTGATCGTAAGCTAATCCAGATATAGTTGCAGCATCGTCATCGATATTCACACTAAGTCCTTCAACTTTAAGCTCTAAATCATTAATTGTTTGTTCTAACTTTCTTGCAGCAGCTTCTTCTAATTTTAATTCTGCAGCAGCAGCTTCAGCAGCTTCTTCTGCATCTGTTTTTCCTATGCCAAAAACTTTAGCGCCTGCATTTTTAATAAATGAAAATAATCCCATAATTTGTTGTTTGTTTTTAATAGTTAATTATATGTGTTGTAAAATTGAAGAAAATCTTCCTCAATTCCAATTATTTATTACAATTTATGTGCCAAAAAACAAAGCCATCTAAGAACTTTTTTATAAACGGCTTATTAAACGTAGTCTTTTATCTATTTACGAGTGTTTTCACGCATATTATCTTTTTTAGCAGAACGTTGCTTACGCTTCTTTAAATCAGACGTTTTAGACCTATCTATCGTTGTTCCTTCTTTTAAATATTGAATATAACCTCTTCCTGTAAATTCGTAAACAGTTCCAGAACCTGTGTGAAACAATTCTATTCTTTGATCGTTAATAACACTCAACTCAAAAAACTCATTATCAAAATAGTCATAATCTAGCGTTAATGTTTTTAAGTACATATTCCCACTAACACTTCCTACTCCATAATCTCCTGTGTAATCCCAATATAAATTATTAGGGTTTGCACCACTTTGGTCTTGAGAACTTCTAAACGTACTATCGTTACCTCCAGATAAAAACTGTAAGAAGTTTTCGTTATCAAATTCGTTTAATGCACCATAATCGCTTGTATATGTTTTTTCCCAAGCTTCGTATTCTTGCATGAAATAATGAATGTTATCGTAAAAAACATAATCGTAATCAAAATTAGAACGTTGGTATCCATTTAAAAAATAAGAGGTGTCATTAAAAGGGTTATATAATTCTATTGTATTATTATCTACTTGGTAAACATCAAAACTATCATAACCATCTATATCATGATCGATATCTAAAATCATGTCATAAGCATTATAAGCGCCTATTGGGATTCCAAATCCATTACCCTGATTACCAATACCAACTAAATTATTGTTTGCATATAGCGTTCCGTTTCTAAAAGAAACAGTAAATGCTATTTGTAAAAATGGTGATTCTCCATAACCTACTGTTTTATTAATATCCACATACCATAACTCGTAAGTATTAAATAATTGATCTATTGATATTGCTGGTGCTGTATTATTTACGTAGTCGTCTTCTACAAGAACTTCTGTGTAGCAAGAGGTTAATAAAGTTGCTATTAGGGCAAATACCGAAAGTAGTTTTAATGTCTTCATAATCGTTTCGTTTTAAAGGATTGATACTAGACTAATTTCAAAAGCTGTGCCAAAATATTTATTTCTATAGTTCTCAGTGCTTTACTAACAACTTATAATTGCTTAATTTTGTTTAATAACTGTACTGTTTATTTATGAGTCAACAATTAAAATACGCTGTTTTTGGATCTGGAAGTTGGGCAACTGCAATTGTAAAAATGCTTTGCGAAAATTTAGACGAAGTAGGTTGGTATATGCGTAGCGTTTATACTAAAGAACACTTACTAAAAGAACAACACAATCCTGCATATTTAAGTTCTGTAGAGTTTCACTTAGAACAACTAAAGTTAAGCAACGATATTAACGAAATGGCTAACTACGCCGATGTACTTATTTTTGTAGTACCATCTGCCTTTATCCATTCAGAATTACAAAAACTTACTGTAGATATTACCAACAAAACAGTTGTCTCTGCTGTAAAAGGTATTCTTCCCGAAACAGGAAAACTATTAGGTGAACATTTTCATGATAGTTACAAGATTCCATTTGATAACATAGCTGTAATTGCTGGACCTTGTCATGCAGAAGAGGTTGCTTTAGAACGTTTATCTTACCTAACTATTTCTTGTGTAGACCAGAAAAAAGCACAAGGAATCGCAGATGCTTTATCAAGCGATTATATAAAAACAACAACTAGCGACGACGTAATTGGTACAGAATACGCAGTTATGCTTAAAAACATTTATGCTATTGCTGCTGGTATTGCACACGGTTTGGGATATGGAGACAATTTCCAAAGTGTTTTAATGAGTAATGCCATACGCGAAATGAAGCGTTTTATAAAGAAAATGCACAAAATGAAACGTAACATAAATAATTCGGCTTATTTAGGCGATTTACTAGTTACAGGCTACTCTACATTTTCTAGAAACCGCATGTTTGGAAACATGATTGGCAAAGGTTATACCGTAAAATCTGCACAAATGGAAATGAGCATGGTAGCTGAAGGTTATTACGCTACAAAAAGCGCACATTTACTTAACAAGAAAAACGTAAAAAAAACACGTTTACCAATAATTGAAGCCGTTTACGATGTGCTATACGAAGGCAAGGATGCTAAAAAAGTATTTAAAAAACTAACCGATAAATTAGATTAATTCCCTTAAAAAAAGGAATCTATTTTATTTTTGGCGTTACCTAAAGGTCGGGCTTTACACTATATCTTTTTTATCGTACCTCAAAAAAAGGATGCCGTTTCAATCCCTAACGCGAGCGAAACTGGAACAAACATGTTATATTGTTATCCTTCTTAAAAGCCATTACTTAACGCTTATATAAGAAACATAATCATAATGAAATTTAAAGCAATCCTATTATTCTTTATTGTAACCACTTTTAGTTGTAAACCTAATAAAGAAGAACAAATAGACACATTTAAAGAAATTACTAAGCTTGTCGATATTTATGCCAACCAAACTTTAGAAAAAAACAATATTAACTCCTTGGCGTTTGCAATTTATAAAGATGAAGAAATCTATAAAAATTATTATGGTGAAATCGATAAAGGAGCCAACAACACTCCAGACGATAATACCTTATACGAAATAGCATCCATAACCAAAGTATTTGCAGGATCCTTAGCTGCTAAAGCTGTTTTAGAGAATAAGATTACTCTTAATGATGATATTAGAAAATACTTAATAGGAGACTACACTAATTTAGAATTTGAAGGCACACCAATAACCATTAAAAATCTACTTACACACACTATTGGTTTAAAAAACAAAACACCAAAAAGACTTAAAGAAGTAACAGATAGTGTAAACAAAGGTTATTTTGAAAACAAGCCATTCACCTACACCATTAACCACTTACTAGAAGAACTTAAAACTGTAACAGTAAATAAAAAACCAGGAACTGTTTATGCATACAACTCTGTTGGACCGGAACTAGTTGCTTATATTTTAGAACAAGTTTACCAAAAACCTTACTCTATTTTATTACAAGCTTTTCTAGACGAATTAAACATGAAAAACACCTATTTATTAGATTCTAATTTTGATGATAACCGAGTAGTAAATAGCTATAATAATGGCAAATTAGCTCCATTAAATAAAAACCCATTACTAGGTGCAACAGCTGGATTAGTTACTACACTTCCAGATTTAATTACGTTTATGAAATTTCAATTAGAAAGCGATAATCCTATAGTAAAAGAATCTGTTAAACAGCTTTTTGAAGACGATGACGATAATCTTGTTGCTTACCTATGGGAAGGTTTAGGTGTTGGTGAAGAAGAAGGTTTCTACTACTCTAAAACAGGAACATCAAGTGGTGTACAAAGTGGACTTTTATTATGTCCTGATAGTGATTACGGATTAATATTAATTATGAATAGCAATTCTGATGCAGCCTTAAATAATTGGGAAAATTTATTTTACGGCATAGAAAACGAACTGATTAAATATCCTAAATTAAACAGTGTTGCCTTTTTAGAAAACACATTATTGCATGATACCGATAATGGCATTAAAAAATTAAAACAACAACTTAAAGACACTACTAATTATTATACAAATAATGATAATTTAAATGCCATAGCATACCAACTTCTTAATAATAAAAAGACCGAAGACGCTCTAAAAATATTCAATCTACAATTAGAGTTGTTTCCAAATCATTTTAACTCTTATGATAGTTTAGGCGAATTCTATTTTACAACTAAAGCTTTATTTAATTATAAAAAATCTTTAGAATTTAATCCGGAAAATGAAAACGCAAAAATATTTATTCAAAAAATAGAAGAAATTACCGCTAAATAAATAATCTACTTTACCAAAACACCACGTGCTTCCATTAAAGGAAGTTCTTGTAAATCTTGAAGATTAACAGTGTTTTTTCTGAAGGTATATGTTCTGTCGAACATCTTATTATCCTGAAAGAAAGTGACCTTAAATTGATTGTTAAGTGTAAATAAATCTTCTTGCATCAATTCTATTTTAGCGTAACTTTTTTTAGGAAGCAAATCTACTTTCTTTCTAAAAATAGAAGTCATTTTCTTTTCTGAATAACCGCTAGTTACTATTAACACCATTTCTAAATCAACATCTTTATCGTTAATTATATAAGCGTTCCAATCTTGAGTTTTATAAATGTCGTTGTACTCGTTTACAATTGCAACGTAAACGTCTTCAACTTTTGGAATGTCAATGTCTTTTTTCATATTTATTTCCCACGAAAGTGGGAATCTTATTAATGGAAAAAATAGATTTTTTATGTCTATTTTGCTAGAATAAAGAGGAGTTAAAAAAAATTAAAACGAGTTTCTTTTAATCTAATATTTTACATAAAGGTTGTTTTCTTTTTATATAGAAATTCCTGTCTTGCAGGAATTAAAGAGCACTCTTAAACTGCTCTAAAAACCTAACATCGTTTTCACTTAAAAGTCTAATATCACCTATTTGGTGCAATAACATTGCTATTCTATCTATACCAACTCCAAAGGCAAAACCTGAGTATTCGTTAGCATCAATCCCACAATTTGTTAATACGTTTGGATCTACCATACCACAACCTCCAATTTCTAACCAACCTGTTCCTTTGGTGATTTTATGATCGGTTTCTGTTTCAAGTCCCCAATACACATCTATTTCTGCACTTGGCTCTGTAAATGGAAAGTAAGATGGTCTTAATCTTATTTTAGATTTTCCAAAAAGTTCTGTTGTAAAGTATTGTAATGTTTGCTTTAAATCTGCAAAACTTACATCTTTATCTATATATAACCCTTCTAGTTGGTGGAAAAAACAATGTGATCTTGCCGAAATAGCTTCGTTTCTATACACACGACCTGGCGAGATAGTACGAATTGGTGGTTGATTGTTTTCCATATAACGTACTTGTACAGAACTTGTATGTGTACGTAATAAAATATCTGGATCTGTTTGAATAAAAAACGTATCCTGCATGTCTCTTGCTGGATGATATTCTGGCAAGTTTAATGCTGTAAAATTATGCCAATCGTCTTCTATTTCTGGACCCTCACTTACGTTAAACCCTATACGAGAAAAAATGTCTATAATATCGTTTTTTACAATAGATATAGGATGTCTTGCTCCTATTGAAACAGGTTCTCCTGGACGTGATAAATCTAGATTTCCAGAATTATCATCTGTTGAATTATCCAACTCTTCTTTTAAAGCATTCACTTTATCTTGAGCTGTATTTTTTAACTGATTTATTACTTGGCCAAACTCTTTTTTATGCTCGTTTGCTACATTTTTAAACTCGGCAAAATAATCGTTAAGTAAACCTTTTTTACCTAAATATTTAATTCTAAAAGCTTCAACCTCTTCTTTCGATTGGGCTTTAAAGCTTTCTGCTTCTGCAATGAGTTCTTTTATCTTATCTATCATGACCTCTATAAATGATTGGCAAATTTAATTAAAAATATCGTGATTTCGAGAAGGAAATAACGAAGTAATCTTTAAAAGAGAAAGAGATTGCTATAACAAATAGAAAAGGTTTGTTTTACAATGACTTAATCTAGTTATAGTTTGCGTTAAGGATTGAACGGTTTGTTTGAGCTCCTCGCAGAGAGCGAGTAGTGAAAGCCTGACCCTTGTGGTAACGCCCAAATGCTAGTCTATATACTGGGTTTCTATAAAGTAGTTTACAATGGCTTCCTTCATTAAAACGCTTTGTTCACCTGCTTTTAAGGTTGGTAATTCTTCTTTTATGTGGTAGTGTGGCCAACCGTCTTCGTCTACGAAATCTAACTCGTAATAGCCATAAGGCACCAATAATTTACATATAGCTATATGCATTAAATCGAGTTTTTGGTCTTTTTTAAACTTACGTTCTAACTGCCCTAATTCTTGAATACCAATTAGGTAAATTATGGCGTCTAAATCGAGTTTTTCTCCATCTGCAAATTGAGTGGATAGTTTACTGACTACCAATTCCCAACGTTCTTTTAATTCTATATCTCTAGACATGTTATGTGTTCAAATTTTAAAGTTCAAAGTTACTAAACCTCTTTATGACTTTGATATATTTAAATCATTGATTTAATATTTGATAAATAGACTTGATGTAATCATCGTTTTCTGCTTAAAAAAGATGGGGAATTTTGATATTTACTATATTTGACAAAATTCTACATTTTATGGCTGTTATTGATATTGTTTTAGGTGCTTTACTTCTTTTTGGGCTTGTTCGCGGTTTTATGAAAGGTCTTTTTGTTGAAGTTGCTTCATTAGTTGCATTAATTGCTGGAGTTTATGGCGCTATTCATTTTAGTTACTTTGTTGCAGATTTTCTACAAAGTAGAACAGAATGGGCAGAAAAAACTATTAATGTAACTGCATTCGCAATCACGTTTGTAATTATTATTCTTATTATTTCTTTAGCAGGAAAAGCATTTACTAAACTAGCAGATTTTGCTTCTCTTGGTATTTTAAATAAATTACTTGGTGGTGTTTTTGGTGCTCTTAAAATAGGTTTAATTTTAAGTGTATTATTAATTGTTTTTAATAAAATGAATAATACGATAACCTTTGTAGACGAAGAGCATATTAAAGACTCTGTACTTTATAAGCCTGTAAAATCTATTGCTCCTATAATATTTCCTAATATTATTAAAGCTGATGGTGAAGAGGAAGAAATTAATGCTAATGAAGAATCTTAAAAGCCATTAACGTGTTTTTTATTCTCAATAAAAAAAGAGCTAGTAAAATTTACTAGCTCTTTTAAATATATTAATAATGAGTTGTTATTATTTTGCTAAAGCATAACGTCTCTCTACTTCGTTCCAGTTAATAACATTAAAAAATGCATTAATATAATCTGGTCTTCTGTTTTGGTAGTTTAAATAGTAAGCATGTTCCCATACATCTAATCCTAATATTGGTGTTCCTCCACAAGTTACTCCTGGCATTAATGGATTATCTTGGTTTGGTGTAGAACAAACTTCCACCTTTCCACCTTCATGGACACATAACCAAGCCCAACCTGAACCAAATTGTGTCGCAGCTGCACTACTAAAAGCATCTTTAAAAGCATCTACAGACCCATAAGCTATCTCAATTGCTTCTTTTAAATCTCCAGATAAACGTCCTTTTCCTTCTGGATTCATTACATCCCAAAATAATGAGTGATTGTAAAAACCTCCACCATTATTTCTAACACCTGCATTATTCATATCAAGATTAGTTAATATGTTTTCTATAGATTTACCTTCTAAATCTGTGCCTTCAATAGCAGCATTTAATTTAGATGTATATCCATTGTGGTGTTTAGTGTGATGTATTTCCATTGTACGAGCGTCGATATTTGGTTCTAAAGCGTCGTAAGCGTATTTTAATTTCGGTAATTCGAAAGCCATAATTTTATATGTTTATGTTAATAATTCTTTGAGTGTAAATTTAACACTTTAACAAATCAATTAAAAATTAAACCCATATTATGTCTTTTGTTTTAATAATACTTTAACAACGTGATTTTTAAACTGTTCTGTTTTCTTCTGAAAAAAATGAAATTTCAGCAATCTTCAAACGAATTGTTTTTATCTTGTACTAAAAATATTAAATGGCGTCAAACTCTTCATTTCAAGTCTATAATGCATCTGCTGGAAGCGGTAAAACGTTCACTTTAGTTAAAGAATATCTTAAAATTCTATTTTCTGCTTCAGGAAATTATCAATTTAGAAATATTCTTGCCATTACTTTTACCAATAAAGCAGTTGGGGAAATGAAAGCACGTATTTTAGAAATGCTAAAAACCTTTTCTCAAGAGGATGCTTTAACAAATTCGCATCCAATGTTTGCAAATATTGTTGAAGATTTAAAAATGAAACCTGAGGTGCTTCAAAAAAAGTCTAAAGACATTTTAAATACCATCATGCATAATTATGCAGCGTTCGACATTTCTACTATTGATGGTTTTAACCACAGACTAATTAGAACCTTTGCTCACGATTTAAATTTACCTCTAAATTTTGAAGTAGAATTAGATACAGAGTCTTTATTAAATGAAGCTGTCGATCGTTTAATAGCTAAAGCAGGAACCAATAAAGAGCTAACAAAAGTATTAGTAGATTTTGCTATTGAGAAAGCAGACGACGATAAAAGTTGGGACGTTGCAAGAGATTTTAATAATATCGCAAAACTACTAACTAAAGAAAGTGATTTAGAATTTGTAAAAACACTGAATAGCAAGTCTTTAAATGATTTTGATAAATTAAAACAAAATTTAATATCTGAAATTAATTTAACCGAAAAAGACATAATTAATTCAGCTAATTCTATTCTTGATCTTATTAAAGAAAAAGGTTTAGAGTATTCTGATTTTACAAGAAGAACTTTACCTAATCATTTCGAAAGAGCAAGTAATCTAGAATTTGTTAGGCTATATGAAAATAAACTAGAAAGTAACCTTTCAGAAAATAAAAGCATTTATAATAAAACTTTAGACAGTGGCAAAGCTAGTACGATTGATTCTATCCTACCTGAAATTGAAAAAGGATTTCACAGCACTAAACAAAATGTTTTTCATCTTAAATTTTTAAAATTATTTTACAAAAACTTAACACCTTTATCTGTCTTAACTGTTATCAACAAAGAATTAATTGACATTAAAACCGAGGAAAACAAAATGCTAATTAGCGAGTTTAACGCCATTATTAGTAACGAAATAAAAGACCAACCCACTCCTTTTATATACGAACGAATGGGTGAAAAGTTTAAACATTATTTTATAGATGAGTTTCAAGACACATCGCAAATGCAATGGGAAAATTTAACACCATTAGTAGATAGTACTCTATCTGGAGAAAATAGTAAAGCAGAAAAAGGCACTGCCATGATTGTTGGTGATGCAAAACAAGCCATCTACAGATGGAGAGGTGGAAAAGCAGAACAGTTTATGGAACTGTTTAATAAAACTTCGAAACCATTTTATATAGAACAAGATGTTAAAAACTTGGGTTCAAATTTTAGAAGTTTCGAAACGATCGTTAATTTTAACAACGCTTTATTTAAACACATTTCTACACATGCACTTTCTAAAGAAGATTATGCAAACCTCTATGAGCAATCTCATCAAGAGCCATCTAAAGACACAAAAGGTTATGTAAACCTTAATTTTATTGATTTTGAAGATGAAGATAGTGATAAGGATGAAGTTTACACGCAACATGTTTACGATACAATTAAATCTTGTCAAGAAAATGGTTATGCTCTAAAAGACATTTGTATTCTTGTTAGAAAGAAAAAACACGGTATTGCTATTGCAGAATTTTTAAGCAGTCAAAATCTAAAGATCACATCTAGCGAAACAATGCTTATTAATAATGCGCCAGAGGTACAACTAATAAATAATGTGCTTACTGTGTTAGTAAACCCAAACGATACAGAGTGCAAGGTTAATATTTTAAGTTTTTTAGCTGATAAGTATGACGTTAAAGACAAGCATGCCTTTTTTAAAAATCATTTATTTTTAGATTTAGAATACTTCTTTAAAAGCTTTGAAGCCTTTGGAATTAACATTAACCCAAATCTATTAGTACAACAAGGTTTGTTCGATTTAGCCGAAACCGTTGTAAGAAGCTTTAAATTAGTAGCAACATCAAACGCATATGTTCAGTTTTATTTAGATACGGTTTTAGAATATTCTCAAAAAAACATTTCAGATTTATCTTCCTTTCTGGAATATTTCGAATCTAAAAAAGACAAACTAAGTATTGTTTCACCCGAAGAACAAGATGCAATACAGATAATGACTATCCATAAATCTAAAGGATTGGAATTTCCGGTTGTTATTTTTCCTTATGCTGATATTAAAATATATGAAGACATTGAACCTAAAGAATGGTTTCCTTTAAATCCAGAAAACTATAATGGTTTTAAATACGCATTATTAAACTATAATAAAGCTTTCGAAGATTTTGGAGAAGAAGGCAAAGCTATTTATGCAAGACATCAAGCAGAATTAGAACTAGACAGTCTAAACTTATTATATGTAGCATTAACTAGGCCTGTAGAACAACTATATATTATAGGAAAAAAAGACATTAGTAAAAAAGGAGAGTTAAACTTAAAATCTTACTCTGGGTTATTAATAGATTATTTAATGAATACTGGAGATTGGAATGATACCGAAACAATTTATAGTTTTGGCTCACCAGAAAAACCAGAATCTAAAAAAGAAGAACAAAGTATAAACACAATAGAACAACAAGAGTTTATATCTACAGCAAAAGAAGATCATAATATTAAGGTAATAGCAAACTCAGGATATCTTTGGGACACTAAACAAGAAGATGCTATAGAAAAAGGAAACTTGGTCCATGATATTATGGAACATATAAAAACAGAAAGCGACGTCGACTTAGCAATCAACAATTTTGAAAGCGATGGAATACTAAACAAAACTCAAGCAAAAGCTTTAAGAATCTCGATACTTGAAATTATAAATCATCCAGATTTAAAGCCATATTTCTCTGAAGGCAATACTATTTATAACGAACGTGATATCATTTCTAAAACAGGAAAACTATACAGACCAGATCGATTAGTAATAAATAGTAAAAACGAAGTGGTAATAATAGATTACAAAACAGGGCTACACAACCCTAAATACCAACACCAATTACAAGATTACCAAGATGTTTTAGAGGAAATGGATTTTAAAGTAACTCAAAAACTCCTCCTATATATTAATAAGACTATAACAATTAAAAGGTATTAGATAATAGTTTAATAGATTTGTATAATCAACTAACAACAAATAAACATGTACGGTAAAATACAACAACACTTACAACAAGAGATAAAAGACATTAAAGACAACGGACTTTATAAAGAAGAACGTATAATCACATCACCACAAGGTGCAGAGATTACTTTAAATACTGGTGAAACAGTTTTAAATTTTTGTGCAAATAACTATTTAGGCCTATCGTCTCACCCAGATGTAATCCAAGCAGCTAAAGATGCTATGGACACTCATGGTTTTGGAATGAGTTCTGTTCGTTTTATCTGTGGAACCCAAGACATTCACAAAGAACTAGAACAAAAGATTGCAGATTTTTATGGTACAGAAGACACCATATTATATGCAGCAGCTTTCGATGCCAATGGTGGTGTTTTTGAACCTTTATTAGGAAAAGAAGATGCAATAATCTCAGATTCATTAAATCATGCGTCTATTATAGATGGTGTTCGTTTATGTAAAGCTGCACGTTATCGTTACCAAAATAGCGACATGTCAGATTTAGAACAACAACTTATTGAGGCTAATAAAAATGGTGCAAGACATAAAATAATAGTTACAGATGGTGTGTTTTCTATGGATGGATTAGTAGCTCCATTAGATAAAATCTGTGATTTAGCCGATAAATATGATGCATTAGTAATGATTGACGAATGTCATGCCACAGGATTTATTGGAAAAACAGGAATTGGTACTCTTGAAGACAAGGGTGTATTAGGACGAATAGATATAATTACTGGAACCCTAGGAAAAGCTTTAGGTGGAGCAATGGGTGGCTACACTACTGCTAAAAAAGAAGTGATTGATCTTTTACGTCAACGTTCTAGACCATATTTGTTTTCTAATTCTTTAGCTCCTGCAATTGTTGGGGCTTCGATTAAAGTCTTCGATATGCTTAAAAATGATACATCATTAAGAGACAAGCTTGAGGATAATACAAATTACTTTAAAAGAGGAATGAAATCGGCTGGTTTTGATATTATTGATGGAGACTCTGCTATCGTTCCTGTAATGCTTTATGACGCTAAATTATCTCAAACGATGGCGAATATGCTATTAAAAGAAGGTATTTATGTTATTGGCTTCTTTTTTCCGGTTGTACCAAAAGACAAAGCACGTATTAGAGTTCAGCTATCTGCTGCCCATGAACAAAGTCACTTAGACAAGGCTATTGAAGCCTTTATTAAGGTTGGAAAAACACTTGAAATTATTAAATAATTAATATTAATTTTGACATTTTAGTACAATAATCAATATTTTTATATATTTGTCTTTGTTAATACTATTTAACAACTTATTTTTGCTTCTTAATTAACACTTAAAATTAAATTTTTGAATATGAAAAATCTTAGCAGATTATTATTCACTCTAGTACTTGTAGTAAGTTTTAGTAATGTGAATGCACAAGACCAAGACAATCCTTGGGCTATTAATTTTGGAATTAACGCAATCGATGTTTATCCTGTAGGAGGCGACCTTAATGATAATGACCCTCAAGGCCCTTACTTTGATGAATTCGTTAACGTAGAAGATCACTGGAGTATTTTACCTTCACTTTCTACAATTTCTCTTTCTAAATATGTAGGAAATAATTTCTCTATACAAGCAGGTGGATCTATTAACAAAATAACTAAATGGGGACAAATTGAAGATCCTGTTGCAGAAGATAACAACATTAGCGTAGCTGGTTTAAATTATTACGCAGTTGATGGTAATGTAAGATACCACTTAGCTGACTTAATTAAGTCAAAAAAATTAGATCCAACAATTGGTATTGGTGGTGGTTACACTTGGATAGAAGAAGGTCCATATAACACTAATACTGTTTCTGGAAACAATAATGTTGGAGCTGGAACTTTAAACGGTTCTTTAGGTTTAACTTATTGGGTATCTGATAATATTGGATTATTTATTGAGTCTAAATACAAGCATTCTTTTCAAGATTATTTAACAAAACACTTCCAACATTCTGCTGGAATATCTGTGAAATTTGGAGGAACTGATACTGATGGTGATGGTATATTCGATAAGAATGATGCTTGTCCTGAAGTTGCTGGTTTAGAAGCTTTCAACGGTTGTCCTGATACGGATGGTGATGGAATCGAAGATTCTAAAGATTCTTGTCCTAACGAAGCTGGTTTAGCTGAGTTCAACGGTTGTCCTGATACTGATGGTGATGGTGTTGTAGATGGTAGCGACGATTGTCCTACTGTTAAAGGTCTTAAATCTTTAAACGGTTGTCCTGATGCTGATGGTGATGGAGTAACTGATGCTAAAGACAAATGTCCTAAAGAAGCTGGTCCAGCTGCTAACAATGGATGTCCTTGGGCTGATACTGATGGTGATGGTGTAACTGATAATGTTGACAAATGTCCTAAAGTAGTAGGTACAGTTGCAAACAATGGTTGTCCTGAAGTTGTTGCTGTTGTGCAACCAACTCAAGAAGTTATTAATAAATTAAATGCTTACGCTAGAACAATCTTATTTGATTCTGGAAAATCATCTTTCAAAAGCCAAACTGTTGAAGTTTTACGCAACATTACAGCAATATTAAAAGAATATCCTGCTTCAAACTTTTCTATTGAAGGTCATACTGATAGTGTAGGTGCTAAATCTTCTAACCAGTTATTATCTGAAAGAAGAGCTAACGCAGTAAGAGATTACTTAGTTGCTAACGGAATTGAAAAAGCAAGATTAACATCTTACGGTTTTGGTGAAGATTACCCAGTAGATTCTAACGCTACAAGAAATGGTAGAAAAAACAACAGACGTACTGAGATTAAACTTAAAAAATAAGTTTCTCAATACTTTTAAATAAGTTTTTAAAAACGCTTCGGTTTACCGAAGCGTTTTTTATTTTTATACAATGAAATCATTTATTTTCGATGTATTAAAAAAACTTAAAGATAAAGGCGAAGACTTATCGAGCCTTACCTTTATATTACCCAGTAAACGTGCTGGTGTCTTTCTAAGACAAGAACTATCTGTAGTAGTAAATAAAACTATATTCTCTCCTAATATTATTAGTATTGAAGAGTTTGTTGAAGAACTAGCTCAGTTAAAATCTACTACCAATACAGAACTATTGTTCGAGTTCTACAACTCTTACTTAGCCTTAACTCCAAAAAAGGAACAAGAACCATTTGAAAGCTTCTCTAAATGGGCACAAATACTGCTTCAAGATTTTAACGAGATAGATCGTTATCTCATTCCACAAAATAAAATTTTCGATTATTTAGGAGCTATAAAAGAGCTGGATCATTGGTCGTTAGAAGACAATAAAACAGACGTTGTAAAAAACTATCTTAAATTCTGGGAAAAACTAAAACTCTACTATAAACATTACACTGAAGCCTTAATAGATAAAAAACTAGGCTATCAAGGCTTAATCTATAGGCAAGCCGTAGAGAATATTCATAGCTATTCTTCAAAGAATATGCAGAAACACATTTTCTTAGGCTTTAATGCTTTAAACACTGCTGAAGAAACCATAATCCAACAATTACTAAAAAGCAACTTAGCTGAAGTATTTTGGGATATAGACGAAGTCTTTATAGAAAACCCTATTCATGATGCTGGTTTATTTACAAGAGCTCACAAAAGAAATTGGAAACATTTTGAAAAAAACAGCTTTAACTGGATAACTAAACATTATTCCGAACCTAAAAAAATTGAAATATTAGGTGTTCCAAAAAATATTGGGCAAGCAAAAACCATTGGGTCAATTTTAAAAATAATAGAAACTAAAAACCCAAACCTAAAGAGCACTGCTGTTGTTCTTGGAGATGAAAACCTTTTAATTCCTGTTTTAAACTCTATTCCATCAACAATAGATAAGCTTAATATTACAATGGGCTTTCCACTAAATTCTATACCTCTATCATCACTTTTTGAACAGTTATTTGCAATACATAAAAAAGGATCTGAAAAATATTACTATAAAGACATTATTGGCCTACTTTCACATCAATTTATAAGACCTCTATTTTTCAGTGAAGATAAAAATAATGCTTCACTATTAATTGAGATCATTAAAAAGAATAATTTAGTTTATTTATCACTTGTAGATTTAATATCTTACAGTAAGAGTAATTCAGATATATTACAACTACTTTTTAAAAATTGGCAAAACAGTGCAAATAATGCTATTCAGAGTTGTTTCGAAATAATAAATAAAATAAAAGAATATCTAGATATAAAAAAAGAGGATAACCTAATATCTCTTGAGTACTTATATCGCTTTAACAAGCTCTTTAATGAGCTTTTTAGACTAAATGAAAGCTATAAGCACATAAATGACATTTCAGCCCTTTTTAGCATCTATAAGGAACTACTAACTAGTGAGACTTTAGATTTTCAGGGAGAACCTTTAGAAGGTCTTCAAGTTATGGGAATGTTAGAATCTCGTGTACTAGATTTTGAAACCGTAATTATTTCTAGCGTAAATGAAGGCGTTTTACCATCCGGAAAATCAAATAATTCTTTTATACCGTTTGATGTTAAAGTAGAAAACGAATTACCCACTTATAAAGAAAAAGATGCTGTTTACACCTATCATTTTTACAGATTACTACAACGTGCTAAAAACGTTTATATTCTCTATAACACTGAAGCTGATGTGTTAACTGGAGGCGAAAAAAGTCGTTTTATTAATCAACTAGAGTTAGAAGCTATTCATACTATTAATCATAAAATCATGACTCCTCAAGTCCAAGGTTTTAATATTGAATTAAAAGAAATCGTTAAAACCGAAGCAGTAGTAAATCAATTAAAAAAAATAGCCAAACAAGGCTTCTCTCCTTCTTC
Organism: Lacinutrix sp. Bg11-31; assembly: GCF_002831665.1. Lineage (NCBI taxonomy): Bacteria > Pseudomonadati > Bacteroidota > Flavobacteriia > Flavobacteriales > Flavobacteriaceae > Lacinutrix > Lacinutrix sp. Bg11-31. Next base: position 2,969,232 of record NZ_CP025118.1, on the reverse strand, counting down.
TTTAACAAATTACATAAGAAATCCTTTAGATTTCTATTACCAAAAATTATTAGGTATAAAAGATCTTGAAGATGTTGAAGAAACTGTTGCTGCAAATACAATGGGAACAGTTGTTCATGATACTTTAGAAGCGCTATACATACCATTTATTGGTGCGTATCTAAAAGTAGAAGACATTCAAAATATGAAGCCTCAAATAGATACTAATATTTCGAAGTTTTTTCAAAAAGCTTATGCAGATGGAGACATGACTAAAGGCAAGAACCTAATTGTATTTGAAATTGCAAAACGTTACGTACAAAATTTTTTAAATCTTGAAATCGAAGATTTAAAAGCAGGTAATACTATTAAAATAGTAGCACTAGAAGAACGTACAGAAATACCATTAAACATCCCAGAATTAGACTTTGAAGTAAAATTAAAAGGAACTGTAGATAGAGTAGACCTCTACAATGGTGTAACAAGAATTATAGATTATAAGACAGGAAAGGTTGATAGTACACAAGTTTCAATAATAGATTGGAAAGAGATAACCTCTGATTATAAAAAATATAGTAAAAGCTTTCAGATTCTAGCTTATGCTTACATGATGCATACTGTTAAGCCTCTAGATTTTCCAATCGAAGCTGGTATCATTTCATTTAAAAATCTTAGCGCAGGTTTTTTAAAATTCACAAAAAAAGAACAACAAAGAGGTGGCAACAAAGAAACACTTATCATCCAAGAAACTTTAGATAATTACTTTGAAGAACTAAAAAAACTAATCATTGAAATTTGTAATTCTGAAGTTAATTTTATTGAAAAAGAAGTGTAATGATTAAAAAAGACCAAATACTGTATAGAAAAGAGCAAAAGCCAATTGTTTTTGATACCTTTTTCAATAAAACTAAAAAACAAAAACCACTCGTTATATTTTGTCATGGCTATAAAGGTTTTAAAGATTGGGGAAGCTGGGATTTAATGGCCGAAGTTTTTAGAAAAGCAGAAACGTTCTTTGTTAAATTCAATTTTTCGCACAATGGAGGAACTACAGAAAACCCAATAGATTTCCCAGATTTAGACGCCTTCGCTGAAAACAATTACATTAAAGAATTGGACGATTTAGACGCTGTATTAAATTATTTTCTATCAGAAGATAGCGAATATAAAAATGAGATAGACACAAACAACGTTACTGTTATTGGTCATTCTCGAGGTGGTGGAATTTCTATAATTAAAGCAGCCGAAGATTCAAGAATTACAACCCTTATAACATTAGCTAGTATTTGCGATTTCGGAAAACGAACAGCCACAATTGGCGATTTAAAACAATGGCAAAAAGAAGGTGTTAAATATGTTTTAAACGGAAGAACGAAACAGCAAATGCCTCACAACTATCAGTTTTACGAAAATTTCAAAACTAATGAAACACGGTTAAACATAGAAAAAGCAGAGAAATCGTTAAAAATTCCACATCTTATTATTCATGCAAAAGATGATCCATCAGTAAAGTTCAATGAAGCAGAATATCTTCATTTTTGGAATCCAAAAAGCATATTACTTCCTATAGAAAATAGCGACCATGTTTTTGGTGCTAAACATCCTTGGGAAGAAAAATCACCTCCAAAAACATTAATACAGGTTATAGAATATTGTATTGGGCAGATTTGTTAGAGAAAACTAAAAAATTATTTTAAACCACTAAGTACTAAAACTGGAAATTCACTTACATGAAAATCCTTTTTAAGCATAACATTCTTTTCCCATAGTTTTTTAAAAAAACCACGTTTACGTCTTACAACACATAACATGTCAGGATTAATGGTTTTATAATGTTCTAGAAAGCCTTGATAGGTTGTAGCATTTTCAGATTTTGTAATATTAGTTATTACACTATCAAGTTCACTATTTACATTAAAATCTTCAGCATTGTAAAATGGTGTTTTTACTAAAAGTAAATTCACTGTCGCATTAAAACTGTTTTTAACAGCTTTTAAAGGTTCTAATGCTTCTTCTTTTTTAATAATCGCAGATTTTAACGCTAATAAAATAGAAGTAATTGGCTTAAAAACAAAACCTTCAGGTACTATTAATGCAGGAATGTTAGTCTGCTTTATAATTTTTCCAGAAGTTTTACCTAAGTACACTTCATCTTTAATAGAGTTCGTTCTTGGTTCTAGAATTATTAAATCTATTTTTAAAGCTTTACAAACGAGTTCTATTGTTGGAACCAGTTTTCCTTTAAATGTTTTACAAACAACATCTACACCTTTATGTTCAATTTGAGATACATGACTTTCTAAAAAATTTAGGCTTTCACGCTCTAGAATATGATCAATTTTTATCATTGTCCCTGCTTTGGTATATACATTATATATTTGAACAACGTAAACCTTAGCACCTGTTGATCTAGCAAAATCTACAGCATACTGCAAGTGGCTTTTAGCATTCTTAGACGATCCAACGGGAACTAATATATTTTTCATGGTGTTTTTATTAAGAGTATTTATGGTGCAAAAATACAGTTTTTATACTAAATCTTACGACCTTCGTCTTATCTAAAAATATAATCTATCTTGAGTACTAATATTAGCTTAAAACATATAAACAAATTAGCTATTCCAGCACTTATTGCAGGTGTTTCTGAACCTATACTCTCTCTAACAGATGCGGCTATTATTGGAAATGTGGATTTTAATGCTACAGAATCTCTTGCAGCAGTTGGTATTGTTTCTACCTTTTTATCCATGTTAATTTGGGTGTTTGGACAAACCAGAAGTGCTATTTCGTCTATAGTTTCGCAATATTTAGGAGCAAATAAATTAGACGAAATTAAAAATCTACCAGCTCAAGCCATTTTTATTATTACCTCGTTAAGCATCTTAATTATTATGGCCACTTATCCTTTTGCCGAATCCATTTTTAAACTTTATAATGCCGAAAATCTAATTCTAGACTATTCCGTAGACTACTATAACATTCGTGTTTTTGGCTTCCCATTTACACTATTTACCATTGCTGTTTTTGGAGCATTTAGAGGTTTGCAAAACACTTATTACCCAATGGTAATTGCTATAATTGGAGCAATAGCAAACGTTATTTTAGATTACGCATTGGTTTATGGTATTTTAGATATTATTCCAGCAATGCATATTCAAGGCGCAGCTTATGCAAGTGTAATTGCTCAGTTTTTAATGGCCTTACTATCTGCATATTACCTTCTTAAAAAAACAGATATTCCTCTAACTTTTAGCTTTCCTTTTAATAAAGAAATGAATCGCTTTTTATTAATGATTGCCAATTTAATAATAAGAACCATAGCTTTAAACGTTACCTTATATTTTGCCACACGCTTTGCTACAGGTTATGGTAAAGAATATATTGCAGCCTACACAATAGCAATAAACTTATGGTTTTTAGGAGCCTTTTTAATAGACGGTTATGCAAGTGCTGGTAATATTTTGTCTGGTAAATTAGTTGGCGGAAAAGAATATGGCAAACTCATCTCTTTAAGTAACAGTCTTATAAGATATGGCATCGCAATAGGATTAATTATCGCTATTTTAGGAGCATTATTTTACTACCAAATAGGAAGAATCTTTATTAAAGAACCCGAAGTTTTAGAACAATTTTATAGCGTTTTCTGGATTGTTTTAGCTATGCAACCATTGTGTGCATTAGCATTTATCTTCGACGGCATGTTTAAAGGGCTCGGCAAGATGGCAGACTTAAGAAACCTTTTATTAATAGCTACATTTGCCGTTTTCTTACCCACACTCTACATTTTAGACCAATACAATCTAAAGTTAACAGGTATTTTTATAGCACTAACATTTTGGATTACTGTTCGTGGGCTTCCATTAATCATAAAATTTAGAAAAGAATTTTTACCACTATCACAAAAGAATTAACTTTGGAGCGAGCTTAAAACTCATTAAAATAAAAAAAATGGAAATATTAAACTTTTTAGGAGGCAGTGGTTTTTTCGCCATCCTCGCCTTTATTATCATTATAATATATATATATAATAGATACAAAAACCGTAGATAATGGGAAACATTCGTATAACTAAGCTTTTTTCATTCGAAACTGGCCACGCACTTTATGGTTACGATGGAAAATGTAAAAACGTTCATGGACATAGTTACAAACTCTCTGTAACCGTTTTTGGTAAGCCAATTTCTGATAACACAAACGTTAAATTTGGGATGGTTATCGACTTTACAGATCTTAAAAAAATAGTAAAAGAAGAAATAGTAAACGTCTTCGATCATGCAACCGTTTTTAACAAAAACACACCACATGTAGAGCTTGCAAAAGAACTTAAAGACAGAGGTCACAACGTTTTACTAGTAGATTACCAACCAACAAGTGAAATGATGGTTATTGATTTTGCTAAAAAAATTAAAAACCGTTTACCAAAAAACATACAATTACACTCCTTAAAACTTCAGGAAACGGATAGTTCGTATGCCGAGTGGTATGCTAGTGAAAACAGTTAAATAATTAGGGCGTTACCTAAAGGTCAGGCTTTACACTATATCTTTTTTTTCTAAGGAACAGTCTCAAACTTAATTTAAGATCTCAAAAAAAAAAAAAAAGGATGCCGTTACAATCCTTAACGCGCTCATATACTATGTTTTCAACCAAACAAAAAGACATCGCAAATCTACTAAGAGATTCCTGCCTTCGCAGGAATTAGTTATATTTACAACATGCAAATTCCAAAAGGAAAGAAAATATATTTCGCTTCAGACAATCATTTAGGTGCTCCTACAAAAGAGCAATCCTTTCCACGTGAACAAAAATTTGTTGCTTGGTTAGATGAGATAAAAGAAGACGCAGCTGTGATTTTTTTACTTGGCGATTTGTTCGATATGTGGATGGAATACAAAACCGTAATTCCAAAAGGGTTCACTAGAACACTTGGTAAATTAGCCGAAATAAGCGACTCCGGAATACCAATACATTACTTTGTTGGTAATCACGACCTATGGATGAATGGCTATTTTGAAGAAGAACTAAACATACCTGTTTACCACAAACCACAAGAATACACTTTTAACAATACTACTTTTTTTATTGGTCATGGAGACGGCTTAGGTCCTGGAGACAAAGGCTATAAACGCATGAAAAAAGTATTTACCAATCCTATTTCTAAATGGTTATATAGATGGTTACACCCAGATATTGGAATTCGTTTAGCACAACATCTTTCGGTTAAAAATAAAATGATTTCTGGAGACGACGATGCTAAGTTTTTAGGAGAAGACAACGAGTGGCTAGCACAATACTGCAAACGCAAACTAGAAACCAAACACAGGGATTTCTTTATTTTCGGACACAGACATTTACCTTTAGATATAAAATTAAATGAAAATTCAAGATACGTAAACCTTGGCGATTGGGTTAGCTATTATACTTATGGTGTTTTCGATGGTGAAACGTTGGAGTTAAAAGAGTACTAATCTTCTAAAGCAATAATATCTCTATTGTTAAGTACTTCGTTAAAATCAATCATAAAAAAGACAAAACAAAATTGAGCTATTAATTCGCTTAAATTTAGAAGCCCCGAAAGCATCACATTTTGCACTTGTAAAGCCAAAATAATAAGACCAAGAAGACACGTTATACTATATCCAATACCTGTTAAAAACAAATAAATACTATTAGGGTGATTGTATACAGAGGTAATATAAAAACAACTCGCTAAAAAAGCTGTAAACGGAAGTAATCCAGAAGCAAAAAATAAGCTAGTATTAAGCTCACTAAGAAACGTTATATAAGTAGAGAGAATAATATAACCCAAAGATGTAATTACTATTAAAACAAAGATCCGGTTTACACCTTTAAGCCTTAGTTTTCCTTTTTTTAATAATGGAAATAATAATATAATACCACTAGAGAAGCATATTGTATATCCCAATACAACCCAAAGAATATTAAAAACAATAGTAGATTTAGCCATATACTCTACAGCCATAGCGCTTAAATAAAACAAATAAAATAAAGGCTTAATCTTTTTTGACAAAAGACTGTAAGCAATTAATAGAACAGCATGAAATAACGGTTTAGAGTAAAACTCTAGCCAGCTATATGTTGTCAATGAAATAACTATACTAAATCCACCTAACATTAATGCTAGGTTTTTAAAAATCACTTTAGTTGTCAGTGTTATAGGTTTTTATCATTAAAAAATTATGGGCAATAATCTCTAATTTAGAATGCTAAATATAGTCATTTATTTTAGTAATAAATCTAAAGTCTTTAAATCAATTTTACCATCTGGGAACAAGTTGTTTTTTTCTTCAAAGCCTTTAAGTGCCTCAGATGTAATAGTTTGATAAACACCATCTACAGAAATGTCATAACCTTTTTTAACCAAAAGCTTTTGCATTTCATAAATAAAAGCGCTTTTCTCACCCGAATACAAAGCTTTTTGTGGCATCATATTTAGTAATAGTTGTTTTTCTTTTAAAGACATTTCTTCTTTATTATGTTCAGTTATAGAAACACCTTTTATTTCAAATAATTTAATCTCTTCATTAGTTAAACCTTTATTTTTAAACGTTTTAGATGCTTCTAAAATAGCTTTATAGTAATTTGCTTTCGCTACTTTTCGTCCATATTCTAAAACTGCCAAAGTTGTTTCCGCATCATCATTCTCTGGGCTTCTAACATCTATACTGTTGGCACTCCATTGCATTTGCATGTAATTATTTACAGCTTCTAAAGCATCATAATAATTATAAACAGTTTCTTGACTGTGGTAGTTTAGGTCTATGTTTTCAGACGCTTTTATGTTTGCATTTTCAGGATGAAAACGTTGATATTCTTTGTATTGAGAATACCCAAAAATTAGAATAATAACAGCAAGTATAAAGAGAAGAATTTTTTTCATTAGTCCTTTAATTGAATAAACGATTTCGTTAGCTATATACAAATATAAGAGAATTTGAATTTAATGTCTATTGTATTGTTTATTATGTATTAGAAAATGAAAAAACATTACATATCACATTAATCAAGAAGAAAACCTGAGTAGATTAATTCCTTAATATTAAACTATTGCTCAATTTTAGAGTCTTAACCTAAACTTAGTTTATGAAAACCAAACAAATATTTGCTTCATTATTTTTCATGGTAACACTCTTTTCTTGTGGAAACGACGATAAAATAGTTACAGAAACGCCTTCAGAAACCAATACTTCAAAGCCAAATATTGTACTAATTATTGCAGATGATATGGGTTTAGACGCAACTCCTGGTTACACTATTGGAAATACAAAACCAAACATGCCTAATTTACAAAGCATGATAAATAATGGTATTCGGTTTAATAATTTATGGTCGAATCCTGTTTGCACACCAACACGATCTAGCATTATTACAGGTAAATATGGTTTTAGAACTAATATTTTGAAAGTTGGAGACGAACTCTCAACCAGTGAGACCTCTTTGCAAAGTTATTTAGATAATAATACTGGAAATACGTATAGCCACGCTGTTATTGGCAAATGGCATTTATCGAATAGCGCAAATCATCCAACAGATATGGGAATTGATTATTATGCAGGTTTATTAAATGGAGGTGTACAGTCTTACACCAATTGGAATTTAACTGAAAACGGACAAACAACAAATTCAACAGAATATACAACAACAAAATTTACAGATTTAGCAATAGATTGGGTAAACCAACAAACACAACCTTGGTTTTTATGGTTGGCTTATAACGCGCCACATACACCATTTCACTTACCACCAGATAATTTACATTCTCAAGGTGTTTTACCAACAGACGATGCAAGCATAAATGCAAATCCGTTGCCATACTATTTAGCAATGTTGGAGGCTTTAGATACAGAAATGGGACGCTTTATTGCATCGCTACCAGAGGAAGAAAAGGCAAATACCGTCTTTATTTTTATTGGAGATAACGGCACGCCAAATCAAGTTGTGCAAGAGTATAATAGTTTTCGTGCAAAAGGAACCGTTTACCAAGGTGGCGTTAATGTGCCAATGATTATTTCCGGCAAAGATATATCACGTATAAACACCAGTGAAGATGCTTTATTAAATACTACAGATTTGTTTGCAACCATAGCAAATATTGCAGGAACTAATACTACAGAAGTTAATGATAGTAAAAGCTTTATAGATTTATTGTCTACAACTACTGCTGAAAAAAGAGATTATACTTATACTGAAATTGGAAATGATTCTGGTGGTTCAGATTATACCATTAGAAATGCTACACACAAATACATTTTGTTTGATGATGGCTCTGAGGCTTTATATAATTTAATAAATAATGAATTTGAAAACCCTAATTTATTAAGTACAACTCAATTACCATTAAGTACTGAAGATGCTACAATAAAAGATGAATTATTGGCAGAGTTAATTTCTATTAGAAATTAAATTCACTCTTCTTTTTCGTGTTCCTCGAAATCTTTTGTAAGGTCTAATTTTCTAAATGAAGGCGATACAATTCCTGTAGTTACTACGGTAATTAACGTCATTGCACCTCCAAAAACAACAGCAGTTGCTGTTCCCATAAGCTTTGCAGTTACACCACTTTCAAAAGCTCCTAACTCGTTAGACGAACCAACAAACATAGAGTTTACTGAAGATACTCGACCACGCATATGATCTGGCGTTTTTAGCTGAAGGATGGTTTGCCTAATCACCATAGAAACACCATCTGTTACACCACTAAAAAACAATGCTACTACAGAAATCCAAAATATAGAAGATAAACCAAATACAATAATACAAACACCAAAACCAAAAATAGCGACAAGCAATTTCATACCTGCATTTTTACTAATTGGAATATAAGCTGTAACTAACATAGTTAAAAAAGCACCAACAGAAGGTGCTGCTACTAAAATCCCAAAACCTTGTGGTCCTACTTTTAAAATATCTTCTGCAAAAACAGCTAAAAGTGCTACTGCTCCACCAAATAAAACAGAAACCATATCTAACGTTAAAGCACCTAATATTGCTTTTGTTTTAAACACAAAACTAACGCCTTCTTTTAAACTTTGCATAATAGGCTCACCTATTTTAGGGTTTAATATTGGCTTTTTAGAAATCTGAAACACCATAGCTAGTGCTACCATTACTAAACAAAAAACAATGCATAACGACCAATGTACACCAATCCAACCAATAGAAAAACCTGCAAAAGCAACACCTAAAACACGCGACATTTGCCAGGTAGAACTATTCCAAGTTGCTGCATTAGGATAGATTTTTTTGGGTACAATTAAAGCCACCAAAGAAAAAATAGTTGGCCCAAAAAACGAGCGTAAAAAACCACCAAAAAAGACTAAAGCATAAATAGAATATAACAAACTGGTTTTAGACCACGTTTGAGAAACAGTTCCTGAAGTAAGCCAAAACAAAGCAAAACTTATAATAGAAAAAGCTGCTAAACAAATAGCTAGTAGATTTCGTTTTTCGCGCTGATCGACAATGTGTCCAGCAAATAATGCCATAGTAAAAGCCGGAATAATTTCCATTAAACCAATAATACCAAGAGATAAAGGATCTTTAGTTAAAGCATACACCTGCCATTCTATAACAATAAATTGCATAGACCATGCAAAAACTAAGAAAAAACGCATGGTTAAAAAGGTATTAAATTCTTTAAAACGCAATGCTGCGTAGGGATCGTTTTTAATTTTATTCATTGTATTAAAACACTGTTTTTATTCCTGTATATCTCGCAATTTCAATTGCAAAGACACATGACCTTGCCACTCGTTTTCGTCTATAGAATAAGTCGCTTTAAACGGTTTTTTGTCTTTAATAAGGCTTAGCCTTTCGCCTAAACCAAAACCGATGCATACTATCTGGTTGCTATTGGGTTGTTTTACGGTAATTCGTAAGTGCTTATCGTCTTCACCAACACATTTACCATAACCAGTATCTTTAAGATTATCGCTCATAAAAACTGGCGACATATTTCCTGGTCCAAAAGGCGCAAACTGGCGGATAATCCGCATTAATTTATCATCGATTTGGTTTAATTCTAATTGTCTATCTATTGTAATTTCTGGCGTTAATAATCTTTTGTCTATTGTAGCCTCTACTACTTCTTCAAACTTTTGTTTAAAGGCTTCGTAGTTTTCTTCTTTAAGTGTTAAACCAGCAGCGTATTTATGGCCTCCAAATTGCTCGATATGTTCAGAGCAAGCCTCTAACGCATTATAAACGTCGAAACCTTTTACAGAACGTGCAGAAGCGGCTAATTTATCGCCACTTTTAGTAAATACTAATGTTGGTCTGTAATAGGTTTCTATTAATCTACTAGCAACAATACCAATAACACCTTTATGCCAGTCTTTGCTATAAACAACAGTAGTAATCCTTTTCTTTTCTTTTTGTTTTTCAATATGCTCGAGAGCTTCGATTGTAATTTGTCTATCTGTTTCACGTCTATCGGTATTAAAATCTTCTATTTCTTTTGCGCACACCTCAGCTGCTTCAACATTGGTTTCGGTTAATAAATCTACCGCATATTGACCATGTTTCATTCTACCAGCAGCATTTATTCTTGGCGCAATAACAAATACAACATCTGTAATAGTTAGTGTTTCTTTTTTAATTTGATTTATTATCGCTTTAAAACCAGCTCTTGGTTGTTGGTTAATAACTTGTAAACCAAAATAAGCCAAAATTCTATTTTCGCCAGTAATAGGTACAATATCTGCGCCTATTGCTGTGGCTACCAAATCGAGATATTCTACTAAATCTTCAATCGTTTTTCCTTTTCTAGAAGCTAAGGCTTGTATTAGTTTAAAACCAACACCACAGCCACAAAGCTCATTATAAGGATAATTACAATCGTTTTGTTTAGGATCTAAAACGGCTACTGCATTTGGTATTTGATCTCCTGGCCTGTGGTGATCGCAAATTATAAAATCGATGTTTTTTTCTTCCGCGTAAGCGACTTTATCAATTGCTTTTATACCACAATCTAAAGCAATAATTAGCGTAAAATTATTGTCTTCGGCAAAATCGATGCCTTGAAAAGAGACACCGTAACCTTCTCCATAACGGTCTGGAATGTATGTGGCAACATTAGGGTATTCGGTTTTTAAATACGAAGACATTAACGATACTGCTGTTGTACCATCTACATCATAATCGCCATAAACCAATATATTCTCGTTATTTACTATCGCTTTTTCAATACGCTCGACTGCTTTTTGCATATCCTTCATTAAAAAAGGATCGTGTAAATGACTTAAGCTTGGTCTAAAAAAATCTTTGGCTTGCTCGTAAGTTTCTATTCCTCTTTGTACTAAGAGTGCTGCAATGGATTCTTCTACTTGTAAGGCAGACTGTAAGGATTTTACAGTTTCAAGATTGGGTTTTGGTTTTAAAGTCCAACGCATGGTTAAGTGAAAAGTGAATAGTTATAAGTGAATAGTTTACTTACTCGAACTCTTATTAATTTAAGGTATCATTAAGAGCGTAGCGAAGAATTTTTTTCAATCAATGAGATTCTTCGCTGCGCTCTGAATGACAAAAATTTAATTATTATGAAAATTGATTTTAGTTTCAACTTTTGAAAACTGACGAAACATTTCCATAACACCGCAATATTTCTCTACCGAAAGGTTTACTGCTTTTGTTATCTTTTTCTCGTCTAAATCGCTACCATAAAAATGATAATCTACAATTACTGTATGGTATATTTTTGGGTGCTCGTCTGTTAATTCGCCAACTACTTCTATTTTAAAATCGCTAAACTCTGTTTTCATTTTTTCGGCAACAGAAACCACATCTAATCCAGAACAAGCTGCTAAAGCAGATAACATTGCTGCCTTAGGTCTTAAAGACTTGTAAGGGTCGTTATCTTCTTCCGACACACCTAAATTAAAACTATAACCACTTGGGTTATCGCTCTCGAAAATCATTTTTTCTTTCCAAACAGTAGTTACTTTATCCGACATAATTGAATATTTTTTCGTTTATTGATCCTATCAAAAATACTATTAAAAAACAAATATATGCCATTAGTAACGCCTTTAGATGCCGAACACGATTTAGAAACTAAAAAACTAGCAGAGTTCTTTAATGAAACTTTAGGTTTTTGCCCAAACTCTGTGCTTACCATGCAGCGCAGACCAGCCATTTCTAAAGCTTTTATAAATTTAAACAAAGCCGTAATGGCTAACGAAGGGAAAGTTACCTCAGCCTTAAAACGTATGATTGCTTGGGTTTCTAGTAACACAACTGGTTGCCGTTATTGCCAAGCACACGCTATTCGTGCTGCAGAGCGTTACGGAGCAGAACAAGAGCAGTTAGATAATATTTGGGAATACAGAACACATGCTGCTTTTAACGAGGCTGAGCGTGCTGCTTTAGACTTCTCTTTAGCGGCTTCGCAAGTTCCAAATGCTGTTGATGCAGATATACAAAAACGTTTACATGCACATTGGACTGAAGGTGAAATTGTAGAAATGCTAGGTGTAATTTCTTTATTTGGGTACCTTAACCGTTGGAACGATTCTATGGGTACAACACTTGAAGGTGATGCTATTGAAAGTGGAGATCAATACCTTGGAAAACATGGTTTTGAGGTTGGAAAACATGTTTAGATAGTCTCGATTATTAGATTACTTTACTTTTAGATACAATAGATTAAACCTTGCTAGAAATAGTGAGGTTTTTTTTAAATCTATTATTTTGGCGAATTTTTGCGTTTTTATAGAATCTCTCTAATCTTCTCTTGCAACTCTGGCACAACCAATTCCTCGAACCAAGGATTTTTACTTCTCCAAAACCTATTAGTTGGCGAAGGATGCGGCATTGGAAAATATTTTGGTAAATAGGTTTTATACTCACCAACAGTTTCTGTAAGGTTTTTTTTAAAGCCTTCTTTTAAGTAATATTTTTGAGCATAAGCACCAATTAATAGTACTAATTCTACTTTTGGCATCTTTTGCAATAACTGCTCGTGCCACTCTGGAGCACATTCTTTTCTTGGTGGTAAATCTCCCGTTTTTCCTTTGCCAGGATAGCAAAATCCTATTGGTATTATGGCGAAGTTTTTAGTATTATAAAAATCTTCATCACTAACATTAAGCCATTCCCTTAGTTTTTTACCACTTTGGTCGTCCCAAGGTATTCCAGATTCGTGAACTTTAGTTCCTGGTGCTTGACCAATAATTACAATTTTAGATTCTAGATGCGCAGTAACTACAGGTCTTGGTCCAAGAGGAAGGTGATCCTTACAAATGGAACATTGAGTAATACTATGTAGTAGACCTTGCATTAAAAGATATTATTTGGTTAACTTAGTTTATCTACTTTTTTCCTCCTACAACAATAACAATCTCTCCTTTTGGCGGCTTATTAGTGTAGTGTACTAACACTTCTTTGGCAGTACCTCTTATGGTTTCCTCATACATTTTGGTAAGTTCTCGTGATACAGAAACTGGCCTGTCTTCTCCAAAATACTCACAAAAATGACCTAAGGTTTTTATTAATTTGTGTGGGCTTTCGTAAAATATAATAGTTCTTGTTTCTTCTGCTAGAAATTTTAACCGTGTTTGTCTTCCTTTTTTAACTGGTAAAAAACCTTCGAACACAAACTTATTATTTGGCAATCCAGAGTTTACTAAAGCTGGAACAAAGGCTGTTGCGCCAGGTAAACAATCTACTTCTATACCATTTTCTACACAAGCTCTAGTTAATAAAAATCCAGGATCGCTAATAGCAGGTGTTCCTGCATCGCTAATAAGCGCAATAGTTTCACCGCTTTTTAAACGCTCTACCAAACGTTCAACAGTTTTATGCTCGTTGTGCATATGATGGCTGTGCATTGGTGTTTTTATATCAAAATGCTTCAAAAGTTTTCCAGAAGTTCTGGTGTCTTCAGCTAAAATAGAATCTGCAGACTTTAAAACCGAAATAGCTCTAAAAGTCATATCTTCCAAATTCCCTATAGGTGTTGGTACTATGTAAAGTTTGCTCATTTAGTATTACTTATAATTTCAAATTTACAATCTTTAAGCGTTTTTTACGCAACCTTTTTATTATTTTGGTATCTACTTACTAAACCAACCAATGCAAAAAATCGCTATTTGCTTATTCATTCTTTGTTTTTCATTTTTAAATGTAAAAGCACAAACTACAGATTTATCAATTGTTGTAGAAGCACAAAATAATTCTGGAACAACTGTTTCTAATGTAAATATTTATCAAGATTTTCTGTATTTAGTAACTATTCTAAACTCGGGAAATGAAGTTAATAATGCTACTTTTTCACAAACGTTAAGTACAAATGTGAGTTACTTTGTATCTATGAGCCAGAATCCAAATGGAGGGTCAAGTGCTGTTACTAATTTAGTTTTTACTGGAAATACACTTACTGGAACCATTGCAAATATGCCTAGTAATTCTAGTGTAGAAGTTTTGGTAACTGTTCGTGCTCCAATAACTCCTGGAGGAATTGCCACTAATGTTACTGTTTTTCCTCCTAATGGAACCACAGACAATAACTCTTCAAACAACCAATCCATAATTTCTATAGATGTTAATGATTTACCTATAGATTTTTCTGTTGTCTATTCTCAAATTACACCTGCTCAAGGTACTGGAATATCCAATTGGGACGATACAGTCACTTACCAATTTACTATTACAAACAATAGCAGTATTGGTTTTCCTTTAAGTAGTTTTTCTGGTAGAATGCAATTGGCGAACGCTATTAATTTTGGAATACCAAATGTGCAATTCCAATCTATTTCTTGTTTAAGTGGAACAAATGGTACACTATGTCCAGATGCTTCTGGAGTACCACAAAATTCTGGACCTGTATTAACTGCTAGTCCTCAGTTTACTACTTTTTTTAGCTATAATAACCCTATTCAGTTTAATGCAAATAGTTCTTTAAGTTTTGAAATTGTTTACAAATATTTAGAACCTGCTTGTAGTCTTGAAATAGATGCATTAGCTGTTGATAGCTTTATAAGAATTGAAATAGACCATGCTAATGAATCTTCTAACAATTCTAATTTAGTTTTTACACAACTTATTGACCCTTCAGTTTGTGATACAACAGATTTATGTATCGAGACTACACAAATTACACCTTTACCAACAGACATGGTGAGTTGGGATGAAGAAATAACTTTCGAAACCATAGCGTGTAACAATGGACCGCTTGATGGTTATGGACGCTTTTTTCTTCAAAATTTATCTGTAAATATAGATTGGGAAATTGTATCTATTACTTGCGACGCAACTACAGGAAATATAACATGTAATGATTTTACCTTAACAGATCAAGGTGTTTTTTGGTCTACTAACGAATTTATTATTCCTGCTAATGTTACCATAACCGTCACAACAGTTGTAAAGTTTATAGATCCAGACGACTGCTCTACTGGAACAATTATTAATTCGGATGGACACGTAAGAAGTGGAGTAAACTTATTAGAAACTACTATTTTAGAAAGCAATGTTGTAAACAATGCAGAAAGTGATTTTGTAATATTACCTCCTTTACCACTTTGCGATCCTGAAGAGATAGTAGATTTACAAGTTACTAAAGTACAAATAGATCCTGTTTTTCCACTTGGTAGCGATGCGGCAAACACAGTTGGTTGGGGAAATGTAACTTATGAAATTACAGTAACAAACCCAAATGCAACCACAAATGCCTTAGTAGAAATAGAAGACTACATGCCAAATGGAGCAAACACACAAACAACTGCTGCTTTAGTGTCTGTAAATTGTGCCTCAACAACCGGAACAGCAACTTGCCCAACGGTTATTAATGCCAATATTGGTATTGTATTAGATGGTATTCCAGACGCTGGAATGGAAGATATTTTTTGGAGCATTAATCCTCAAGATAATTACTCATTACCTGCGCAGAGTTCTATTACTTTTCAAGTAATAGTAAACTGGGAACCAGAATGTTCTAGTTCTGCAATAGAAGCAACCAATGGTGTAAGAATAACTAGTGTTGATAATTTAGCAGATAATGCTCTTGGTAATAACCAAGCGAGTGTAGTAACTTATTTTGCACCTTGTGTAGATTTGGTTGTACAAACCTATCCAGAATTTACTCAGGTTGTTGTTAATCAAGATTTTAATTGGATAATAGATATTACAAATAGCAACACGAGTTCTAATGCTATTAATATTGACTTTCAAGATATAATAGGAAGCGAATTCATCTTAAATGGTACTCCAACTTGTACTGTAACAAATGGAAATGCCAGTTGTACCACTTTTACAACAACAGGAAATACTATAACTGGAGTAATACCAAATATGGATGCAGCGTCAACAATACAAATTACAATTCCGGTTACTGCTCCAAGTTTTGGTGGTGCATTTACAAACAATGCTCAAGCCATACCAAACGAAAGCGATAACCAAGAGTTAACTCTCGAAACTAATATTTCTATTAGCAATATTCAAGTTATTGCACCAACAGTTGTAAAATTGTTTACGCCAACTCAAATTATTGTTGGACAACAAAGTGTTTTAGAATTTACTGTTACCAACTTGGCTGGTAACCCAGCACAAAACAATATAGACTTTACCGATAATCTTCCAACCGGATTAACCATTGCTGGACCAATAAATTGGGTACAGAGCAATGGCTGTACAGCTACATTTACAGGAAACAATGGAGATACAAGTGTAATCGTTAATAATTTAATGTTTCCTAATGGTATTGAAACTTGCACATTTGCTGTTCCTGTTACCTCTACTATTATTGGAACTTATTTAAATGATAATGCTAATTTTTCAGACCAAAATAATATCGACACCTCACTTGCTAACGCAACTTTAGATGTTATTGCAGACAATACTAATGTTGATATTGAAGTTCTAAAATCCGTGTTACCAACTCAAGCCTTTGTTGGAGAAAACGTAACTTTTACTATTACAATTTCTAATTTAGGCACATCTGAAGCTACAAATATTTCTATTTTAGAAAACTTACCTTCTGGTTATCAATTTATATCTGCATCGACTAGCTTAGGTGTTTATATTGATGCTTCTTCATTATGGAATTTAAATAGTTTATCTCCAAATCAAACCGAAACATTAACTATTATTGCTCAGGTTGTTTCATCAAATGATTTAGTAAATAGCGTTAGTTTAAATAGTCTCACAGAAACAGACAGAGACCTCACAAATAATGAAGATACAGCAGAGGTTACTATTTTAATGACTGATGTTGATATTGAAGTATTAAAATCTGTTTCACCTACGGAAGTTTCAATTGGTGGAACCGTTACATTTACCATTACAGCAACAAATATAGGAACCACAAATGCTACTACTATTTCTATATATGAAAGTCTACCTAGTGGCTATATTTACCAGAACTCTAACACAACTTATGGTATATATAATGAAACTTCTTTTCTTTGGAATTTACCCAATTTAAACACTAATCAATCTGAAACACTAAACATATCTGCTCAAGTAATTTCGTCTCACAACTTATTAAATACAGCTAGTTTAAATAGTGTAACCGAAATTGACAGAGACGAAACTAACAATGAAGACTCAGCCGAAGTTTCTGTAAACGACTGTTTAAAAATATCGCAAGGTGTTTCGCCAAATAATGATGGAGATAACGATACATTTATAATAAATTGTATTGAAGATTATCCTATAAATAATGTAAAAATATTTAATCGCTATGGAAAGTTGGTTTTCGAAACTAACAACTATAAAAACAACTGGAACGGTATTCCAAATAAAGGAGTTCCAAAATCTAATACGCGTTTACCTGTTGGCACTTACTACTATGTAATAACAATTAACGCTTTAGAAAAACCTTTTGTAGGTTGGTTGTATCTTAATTATTAACTTTTAATTGGTCTAACCACTTTTCCTAGAAAGTAAGAAATTAATATTAGAGGAATCACCACGTAAGACAATCCTATTTCATGTCCTGCATTATAATGCGCAGCACTTGCTAGAATTGCATTAAAAAAAAAACCAGCATAAGCCCATTCAGTAAGCCAACTATTTTTACGCAACAAAATCATTATTACACCAATAATTTTTAGTGTTGCTAAAGGATAAACAAGATAAGTAGGGTGGTTAAGTACTTCAAAGAAACCTTTTACCATCTCGTATTTTGTAAAATACATACCTGCCGAAAATAGAAATATACCGCAAACTCCTATAGTTGCAATCCAATAAATAATTTTTTTAATACTCATTCTTTTTTACTAATTAAACCTAGATTCAATAATCGCCATAAAACGCTCAACATATTCATCTTTATCTGCCCAAGATTTATAATCTGGTTTTACAGTGTTTTCTATAAAGGTATTGGCTTCTTTAAAATTAGACATCGTGTTTAATTGTGAAACCACACGATCATAATCTTCATTTTTACCATCGAATAAATATTTTATAAAAGCCAACTTATCGTTTAAACCAATGGTTAATCCGCCTGATTTTAACTTATCGTTTAACGATTTTTTTTCGGTAGATTTAATATCACTTACTTTATCGAAAATTGGAGTTTCATTAAAATCGGCAGTAATATCTTCAAAATCATTTTTATGGTATTTAGGCTTTATAGACTCAAAAATAGCATCAACCTCTTGTGTTTCTTGAGGCATTTGAGCAACCATATCTTTAATTTTTTCTATTACAGGCTCCATTATTTCATCGTCATCTCGTTCATCTACATCAATATATGTTTTGTTTCCAACCTCAATATTATCACTTACGGTATTATTAAAAGCAGTGTCTAACATCCCAAAAAAAGAAGAATCGTTACCAATGGTAGGTAAATCGTCTTCAAAGTTTTCTTGCGCAAATTTTAAAACGGTAAGTTTTTCGTATAAAGCAGCAACTTCAGTATGCATTCTATTTACATCTTCTTTCCCTTTTAGTTTAAGAATCTTGTGAGCAATACTCATCAATTCGGATTCTAACTTCTTCTTCATAGATTAAAATTTTATAATTATTCAAATTTATACAATTTAGGCTTTTGATTTTTAATAAATTTGAGCCACCTTTATAGCAACAAGAAATGTTTCTTGTTGGTGTGTTAAAATTACGAAATGTTTCTTGAAAATACAGTAAATCAAAAAGAACAATTTGGTTGGATTGAAGTTATTTGCGGTTCCATGTTTTCTGGAAAAACCGAAGAGCTTATTCGAAGACTAAAACGTGCACAGTTTGCAAAGCAAAAAGTAGAAATATTCAAGCCTGCAATAGATGTGCGATATGATGACGAAATGGTAGTCTCTCACGATGCTAACCAAATTCGCTCTACTCCAGTTCCTGCCGCTGCTAATATTCCTATTTTGGCAGATGGTTGCGATGTGGTTGGTATTGACGAAGCTCAGTTTTTCGACGACGAAATTGTACGTGTTTGTAACGATTTAGCAAACAAAGGCATTCGTGTTATTGTTGCTGGGTTAGATATGGATTTTAAAGGCAATCCATTTGGACCAATGCCTAATTTAATGGCAACTGCAGAGTATGTTACCAAAGTACATGCCGTTTGTACACGTACAGGAAATCTTGCACAATTTAGTTACCGAAAAAATAAAAGTGAAGATCTTGTGTTATTAGGCGAAATTGAAGAATACGAACCTTTAAGTCGAGCAGCATACTATAAAGCAATCACGCGAGAAAAAATAAAAACAATGGAAGTGAATGATGCCGAAGCACTAAAACCTAAAGATAAAGATGCTTAAATCTCAGGAAACCATTCTGGAAATAGACTTAAGCGCTTTAAAACATAATGTTACTTTTATAAAATCTAAACTTAAAAGTAGCACCAAGTTTTTAGCCGTAGTAAAAGCTTATGCTTATGGAAGCGATGCTGTAGAAATAGCAAAATATCTTGAAGACTTAAATGTAGATTATTTTGCTGTAGCATATACAAACGAAGCTATTTCACTAAGAGATGCAGGCATAAAAACACCAATTTTGGTGTTGCATCCTCAACCTGAAAAATTTAAATTAATTATAGAACGCTGTCTAGAACCTAGTATATATTCTCAACGTGTTTTAAATGAATTTATAACTGTCGCTGAAAAACAAAAACAATACAATTATCCTATTCACATAAAATTTAATACAGGTTTAAATAGATTAGGTTTTGCTGAAGCTGAAGCTGAAACCATCCTGAACAGTCTAAAAACGACTGAAGCAATAAAAGTGAAATCACTCTTTTCGCATTTAGCAGCAAGTGAGGATGTAAACGAAAAAGACTTCACATTAAATCAAATTAAAAGTTTTAAACGTATTGCGAAAAAGATGATAGATAATTTAGGTTACCAACCTCTTTTGCATCAAAGTAACACCTCTGGAGTATTAAATTATCCAGAAGCACATTTCGATATGGTTAGATGTGGAATTGGATTGTATGGCTTTGGAAATAATCCAGAAATTAACAAAAACCTAAAACCAGTTGGGACATTAAAAACAAGTATTTCTCAAATTCACACCATAAAAAAAGGTGATAGTTTGGGTTATAATCGTGCCTTTATTGCTAATGAAGATATTAAAACCGCAACCTTACCTATTGGTCATGCAGATGGCATAAATAGACTGTTTGGAAACGGAAAAGGATTTGTATTTATAAATAACCAAAAAGCATTTATAATTGGTAATGTTTGTATGGATATGATTATGGTAGATGTTACAACTATTTCTTGCAAAGAAGGTGATGAGGTTATTGTTTTTGGACCTCAACACTCTGCCGAAAGCTTAGCAGAAAGCATCAACTCTATCTCATACGAATTACTAACCTCTGTATCTCAACGTATTAAACGTGTGTTTTATCGATAAACTTAGTCTTTGTGTTATGTTGATTTACTCTTTTTGTTAAAATTTTAACTAAATTGAAAATTATAAATTTCAACTAACTTAAAAATTAAAATTATGCTTAAAGAATTTAAGGATTTTATTATGACAGGTAACGTGATTGATTTCGCAGTTGCTGTAATTATGGCAGGAGCTCTTGGAGCTGTAATAAACGGTTTCGTTTCAAAAATAGCAATGCCTCTTATTGGCCTAGCAACTGGTGGAGCAAGTTTCTCTGACAAGTTTTGGACTCCTGGAGAAGAAGTATTCGCTACTGTTGCTGCTGCAAAAGAAGCTGGCATTGCTGCTGTAGAATATGGCGCATGGATTGATACTATTATTAGTTTACTTGTTGTTGGTTTTGTTATGTTTTTAATTGTTAAAGCATACAACAAAACGAAAAAACCTGTTGAGGCAGCTGCTCCTTCTGGACCATCTGACAACGACTTATTAACTGAAATTAGAGATGCTTTAAAAAAGTAATCTACATTTTTAGAGATATTATCTTAAAAATCGGTTTTGTAATGCAAAATCGGTTTTTTTTATGCCAAATTTTTACGAAAAAATTAATACATTTTTAAACACAAACAATTAGAAATACAATAGCTTTGTATTTTATATATTGAAATAATACATTAGTTATGAAGTTAGCAGTTGTTGGTGTTACAGGTATGGTTGGTGAAGTTATGCGTAAAGTACTAGAAGAGCGTAATTTTAAAATTACAGAATTTATTCCTGTAGCTTCAGAGCGTTCTGTAGGTAAAAAAGTAACTTTTAAAAACCAAGAATTTACAATTGTAAGCTTGGCAGATGCCGTTGCTATGAAACCAGATGTGGCTTTGTTTTCAGCTGGTGGAGATACTTCTCTAGAATGGGCTCCTAAATTTGCACAAGTTGGCACTACTGTAATCGATAATTCTTCAGCTTGGAGAATGGATCATTCTAAAAAATTAATTGTTCCAGAAATTAATGCGAACGAACTTACTAAAGAAGATAAAATTATTGCTAATCCAAACTGTTCTACCATTCAAATGGTAATGGCTTTGGCTCCACTTCATGAAAAATATAAAATAAAAAGAATTGTAGTTTCTACATACCAATCTATCTCAGGAACTGGAGTAAAAGCAATACAACAATTAGAGAACGAAATGGCTGGTGTAAAAGGAGAAATGGCTTACCATTATCCTATTCATAAAAATGCGATTCCACATTGCGATGTTTTCGAAGAAAACGGCTACACAAAAGAAGAAATGAAATTGGTTCGCGAAACTCAAAAAATTCTTAACGATAAAACTATTGCAATTACAGCAACTGCTGTAAGAATACCAACTTCTGGAGGACATAGTGAGGCTGTTAATGTGGAGTTTGAAAATGATTTTGATGTAGAAGAAGTAAGACAATTACTAAACCAAACCGATGGTGTTACAATTCAAGATAACTTAGACACAAATATCTATCCAATGCCATTATATGCAAATGGAAAAGACGATGTTTTTGTTGGACGCATTCGTAGAGATGGATCACAACCTAATACATTAAACCTTTGGATTGTTAGTGATAATCTTAGAAAAGGTGCAGCTACAAATACGGTTCAAATTGCTGAGTATTTAGTTGCAAATAACTTATTGCAGTCTACTTTGTAGTTAAAACTATCAATTTCAGCGCTTTAATTGTAAGAGTTTATTAAATTCTCTATATTTATAAGCTTTTTGAAATTTATATGGATAAAAACTACTTTTTCTACTTGCTCTTTTTTCTTCTCACTTTAAACATTTTATCATGTTCAAAGGAAGAATCTTATGAGCCAAATCCTGAAGAGATAATTGAGGTATCTCCTGTTGTTTTCGATATTGAAAATGTGCCTTATCAAAATCTTTCAGAATATAATTTTTTTAATGGCACTATAAAAAACCTACTGCCTGTAACAGGAGTTTTACCTTATGGTTTAAACTCTAGTTTGTTTAGTGACTATGCAAAAAAGAAGCGTTTTATTTGGATGCCTTCTAATGTAAAAGCAACTTATGTAAACGATTTTTCTCCATTTAATTTTCCCATTGGAACCGTATTAATAAAAAACTTCTTTTATAATAATGTGTTACCAGAAAACACTTCTAAAATTATAGAAACGCGCTTAATGATTAAAAAAGTAGATGGTTGGGAATTTGCAGAATATGTTTGGAACGAAACTCAAACCGAAGCAGCTCTTACAAACGAATCTCAAATAATAAATATTGAGTGGTTGCAAAATCAAGAAACCAAACAAGTGGATTATAAAATTCCATCACCTTCAGAGTGTTTTACTTGCCATAATAGTTATGATTCTCCAATACCAATTGGACCAAAACCTCAAAACATAAATAAAGACTACCTTTATGCAGATGGTACTAAAAATCAATTAGTAAAATGGGTGGAACAAGGCTTTTTAGAAACTGGCTATCCATTAACAATTGAAACCTCAGTAAATTGGAGCGACGAATCTCTACCTTTAGACTTAAGAGCGCGATCTTATTTAGATATTAATTGTGCGCATTGCCACACAGAAGGTAGCTATTGCGAGTACAGACCAATGCGATTTGCATATAAAGACAATCATGATTTAGAAAACATGGGAGTTTGTGTACCAATGGAAACAGATATTGGAAATGGGTTAACACATATTGTAAAACCAAGTAGCCCAAACGAATCTGTACTATATTTTAGAATAAATTCAACAATAGAACAATATAGAATGCCACTTTTAGGAAGACGGTTAATCCATACTGAAGGTGTGCGATTGATAGAAGAATGGATAGATTCTTTAACCACACCTTGTCAATAATTAAATATTTTTATCATGAAAAAAATTATTTTATGCTTTACACTTTTAGGTTTAGCCTTTACTTTACAAGCGCAAACTTATTTAACTGAAAATTTTGATTCTTCAATTCCTGGAACATGGACAGTTACAGATGGTGGAGATGCAGCTGGTGGAACTTGGGATTCTGGTATGGTTGGAGCAAACTCTTTAAATGGAACAAATGCTGCCGTTGTTAATAGTGATGCCCAAGGTAACGATCCACATCCTCAATTAATAGAAACGTTAACATCTCCTGTTTTTGATGCTTCTTCTGCGAGTACATTATTTTTAAGTTTCGACCAATACTTTAATAATTTGAATACAGATTTTGGAGTAGTAGAAGTTTTTAATGGCACTAATTGGGTAGAAGTTTTAAACCAATCTACAGATGTTGGTTCTTTCGCAAATCCTGACCAACAAAATATAGACATTACAGCGCATAAGAATGCTAATATGCAAGTCCGTTTTATATATAATGATGATGATGTTTGGGCTTGGTATTGGATTGTAGATAATATTCACGTTTATGATGTCGCATGTGCTACTCCTTCTGGTATTTCGGTTGTAAATATCACAACAGATTCTGCAACGATAAACTGGAATGCTGCTGGAACAGAGACCACTTGGGAAGTTATTATTCAACAAGCTGGACTTGGGATTCCAACAACTGTAGGAACCCTTGTTACAGCAACAACATATAATGCTACTGGATTAAACGTAAATAGTAATTACGAGGTTTATATAAGAAGTTTTTGCGATAGTGATGGTTATAGTATTTGGCTAGGACCTTATGCTTTTATTACAGCAAATATTCCATCTCCTATTTCATTTTCAACACAATCTATTAGCACCACAGGAACAAATAGAGCCGTAGTAGATATGAATGGTGATAACCTTGACGACATTGTTTCTATTAACGATAACAATATTAACATTCAAGAACAACAAACTGATGGTAGTTTCTTACAAAAAAACATTACCACAACAAGTGCAGACTTTACTCCATCATGGAGTTTGGTAGCTGCAGACTTCGATAAAAACGGCTATACAGATTTATTATATGGTGGAGGATCTGGTGTTACTTTTATGAAAGCAAATGCAAATGGAACAGCTTATAGTGAAATTTCAGGTTCAGAATACGTGTTTTCTCAACGTTCTAATTTTATAGACATTAATAACGATGGCCATTTAGATGCTTTTGTTTGTCATGATGTAGCTCCAAATGTTTATTACATTAATGATGGTAATGGGAATCTTCAGTTTTACCAAACACCAGAAGATGGAACCACTAATGGAGCGCCTCATAATTTAGGAGGTTATGCTTCTGGAGGAAATTATGGCTCAATCTGGGTAGATTATGATAACGATGGTGACCAAGATATGTTTATTGCAAAGTGTGGTGGTATTACCGCTAGACGTACTAACCAAATGCATACCAACGATGGTAATGGAAATTACACAGAAAATGCTGCCGCTATTGGGCTTGCAGATCCAATGC
Organism: Lacinutrix sp. Bg11-31; assembly: GCF_002831665.1. Classification (NCBI taxonomy): domain Bacteria; kingdom Pseudomonadati; phylum Bacteroidota; class Flavobacteriia; order Flavobacteriales; family Flavobacteriaceae; genus Lacinutrix; species Lacinutrix sp. Bg11-31. The sequence goes on along the minus strand of NZ_CP025118.1, from coordinate 2,944,081 downwards.
AAACTTGGTCTTCTGCTTGGGGAGATTTTGATAACGATGGAGATATGGATGTATTCGTAGGAAGTAGCGATCCTAACGACCCACATAAATTAATGCGAAACGATATGAATACAATTGGAACATTTACAAACGTTTCTGTTGGTTCTGGTTCGGTAAACGCAACTACTTTTAATCATGAAAATGTAGCTTACGATTTTGATAATGATGGCTTTTTAGATATTGCTTCAAATGGAGATATATTATTTGGAAATGGAGATTTAACCTTTGCTGTTTTCGATGATTTAGTTCCTGATGATGGCTCTTTTGGAGACTTAAATAACGATGGTTTTATTGATGCCTTTGGAGGCGACATTGTAATGAACAATACTAATTCTAATAACTGGATTGTAATAAACACAAACGGAACCTCAAGTAATATTGATGGTATTGGAGCTCGAGTAGAATTAACAACTGCTTTAGGCACACAAATAAGAGATGTTAGAAGTGGAGATGGTTTTAGGTATATGAATACATTAAACACACATTTTGGAATTGGAACTGAAACAACAATTACAGCTGTAACTATTACTTGGTCTTCTGGTATTGTAGATCAAATTTTATACCCAATAATTAATGAAACTTTAAGTGTAACTGAAGGTGAACACCCATTGAGTGTAGATAACTTTTTGGTTGAAAACCTAATTCTTTATCCAAATCCTACTAAACAGGACTTAAATCTAAACGGAGATTACGAAGTTAACAACCATAAGTTTCAGGTTTTCGATATATCTGGAAGACAAATATTTAAAGGAACTATTAAAAACAACAAAATTGACGTTTCGCGTTTACAAAGCGGAAATTATATATTGAGAATTGCAAATAATGAAAAAGTACGTACTCAAAAATTTATAAAGCAGTAGTCTATTAAATAACACTAAAAGCGTTTACATAACTATGTAAACGCTTTTTTGTTTATTTTTATATTAAATTATTAACCATGAAAAAATTAGCACTTTGCTTAATAACACTTTCAATATTTATGTCTTGTAAATCTACTAAGATTGAAAATAAAATAAACTCTTTAAAATATCCCATAACTAATAAAGGTATAGTTTCTACTAATTATTTTGAAACTGAAGTAAAAGATCCATACAGATGGCTTGAAGACGATAGAAGTGATGAAACAATGGCTTGGGTTAAAAACCAAAACAAAGCAACTTATGGTTATCTAGACAACATCCCATTTCGTAATGAATTAAAAGATAGACTAACCAAACTATGGAACTACGAAAAAATAGGGTCTCCTTTTAAAGAAGGAGATTACACTTATTTTTATAAAAATACTGGTCTTCAAAATCAATATGTTATTTACAGATATAAAACAGGAGAAGATCCAAAAACTGCAAGTGTATTTTTAGATCCAAATGGCTTTAGTAGCGATGGCACAACCTCTTTAGGTGGTACAAGTTTTTCTAAAGATGGAAAAAAATTAGCCTATGCAATTTCTGAAGGCGGAAGTGATTGGAGAAAAATTCTAATCATGAATACAGAAACCAAGGAAATTATAGAAGATACTATTGTAGATGTAAAGTTTAGTGGTATGTCTTGGTATAAAAATGAAGGCTTCTATTATTCTAGCTACGATAAACCAGAAGGCAGTGAGTTATCTGCAAAAACAGATCAGCATAAAGTATATTATCACAAATTAGGAACAACGCAAAAAGAAGATAGAATAATATTTGGAAATACTCCAGAAGAAAAACATAGATATATTTACGGAAGCGTAACAGAAGATAATCATTATCTATTAATTTCTCCTCGTACATCTACTTCTGGAAACAAATTATATATAAAAGACTTAACAATAGAAAACGCGCCATTAGTAGAAATAATTGGCAATACAGATAGCGATACTTATGTACTAGAAAACATAGGCTCTAAATTATTTTTAGTAACCAATTTAAATGCACCAAACCAAAAAATTGTTACCGTAGATGCTTCAAAACCAACTCCTGAACATTGGATAGATTTTATTCCTGAAACTAAAAATGTATTAAGCCCATCTACAGCTGGTGGTTACTTTTTTACAGAATATATGGTAGATGCTGTTTCTCAAATTTTTCAATATGACTATAATGGTAAATTAGTTCGCGAAGTAAAATTACCAAGCATTGGAAGCGCAGGAGGTTTTGGTGCTAAAAAAGAAGAAACAGAATTGTATTACTCTTTTACTAACTATGTTACTCCAGGAAGTATTTATAAATATGATATAGAAAAAGGAGTTTCTACTTTATATAGAAAACCAGATATCGATTTTAATTCTGATAACTACGAAAGCACTCAAGTTTTTTATCCGTCAAAAGATGGTACAAAAATCCCAATGATAATTACTCATAAAAAAGGGTTAGAACTTAACGGCAAAAACCCAACAATACTTTATGGATATGGTGGTTTCAACATTAGTTTAACACCAAGTTTTAGTATTACAAACGCCGTTTGGATGGAGCAAGGTGGTATTTATGCCGTTGCTAATTTAAGAGGTGGAGGAGAATATGGGAAAGAGTGGCATGATGCAGGAACACAACTAAAAAAACAAAATGTATTTGATGATTTTATTGCAGCTGCCGAATACTTAATCGCTAAAAATTATACCTCATCAGATTATTTAGCCATAAAAGGTGGTTCGAATGGAGGCTTATTAGTTGGTGCAACCATGACACAACGACCAGATTTAATGAAAGTTGCTTTACCTGCAGTTGGAGTTTTAGATATGTTACGCTACCACACTTTTACAGCAGGAGCAGGTTGGGCTTACGATTATGGAACAGCAGAAGACAATAAAGAAATGTTCGACTATTTAAAAGGCTATTCACCTGTACATAACGTTAAAGCAGGTACGCAATATCCTGCTACTTTAGTAACCACTGGAGATCATGACGACAGAGTTGTACCTGCTCACAGTTTTAAATTTGCTGCAGAATTACAAGCAAAACAATCCGGAGCAAACCCAACACTAATTAGAATAGAAACAGACGCTGGACATGGAGCGGGAACTCCTGTAAGCAAAACAATAGAGCAAGCAGCAGATGTTTTTGGTTTCACACTGTATAATATGGGTTATGATATTTTACCAAGTAACACTGAAAATTTTAAAGACTAATTAAAATTATTTAATAATATTTAGACCTCACAGATTTTAAAAACCTGCGAGGTCTTGTTATATTTACAAAATGTTAAACGTAAAAAACCTTTCCTTTTCTTACAAAAAAATACCAGTTTTAAAAGACCTTTCTTTTAATGTAAAGCCAGGAGAATACCTTGCGATAATTGGAGAAAGTGGTTGTGGTAAAAGCACGCTTTTAAAAGTACTTCGTGGTGAATACGATTTAAATAACGGAACTGTTTTCTGGAAAAAAGAGCAAATTCTTGGACCAAAATACAATCTAGTTATTGGTTACGGTTTTATGAAATACGTAGCACAAGAATTTGAGCTAGAACCATTTATTTCGGTTTCAGAAAATATTGGTCAACACCTTTCAAACTTTTTTAAAGAAGAAAAGAAAGAACGTATTGCAGAGCTTCTTGAAGTTGTAGAACTTACAGATTTGGCAACAACTAAAGTGAAATTATTAAGTGGTGGGCAAAAACAACGTGTTGCATTAGCGAGAGCTTTAGCAAATGCACCAGAAATTTTGTTATTAGATGAGCCTTTTAGCCATATCGATAATTTTAAAAAGCAATCGCTACGTCGTAATATTTTTAGCTATTTAAAAGATAAAAACATTACCTGTATTGTTGCTTCTCACGATAAAGAAGATGTTTTAGGTTTTGCAGACCAAATGATTGTTTTAAACGACAATAAGATAGAAGCTTATAATACTCCCGAGCAATTATACAGTAAGCCAGAAACACCTTTAATCGCTTCTTTTTTTGGTGAGTTTAATGTAATAAATAATGTGATTGTTTATGCACATCAATTAAAAATAGTTAAACAATCTCACTTAAAAGCAACTGTTAAAAATGCTTATTTTAAAGGGAATCATTATTTAATTGAAGCTAATTTAGATGGAAATAAAGTGTTTTTTGAGAATAAAATAGGTCTAAAAATTAATTCCAATCACTATTTAGAAATTATAAAATAGCAAAAGCACTATACTTACCATGATGCGTCAAAGAAAAGCAAGTGTTTAATTTTTTTCCATTTTGAAACAATTTAGGCACTCTAACATCGTTTTTTCTAATCTCTATTAAATCTAAATTTAAGAATTCTAAAAATTTCTTTTTTAATGTTTTACTCTGTATTTTATAATTTGAGTTTTCCATTTTAAAATACGCACTTACATAGCTCCGTTTAGAATTTAAAGTAGCTATTGAATGTATGTATTCGTTTGTAATTATTGATTCAGTAAAATAGTTATTACTATCAATTGAAACCATTCCTTTTTCTAAAGAAACAAGCTCACATTCAATCCGTTTCGGATTAAAAAACCGTTTCCCAAACTGCTGCACATTCACTTTATAAGCCGCTTCTTTCATACTCCAAAGCAACCAAACCGTTTGATGTTTATTTTCCGAAGCCAAAATAAATTCTTGTTCTTTTTTAGTAAAAACTTTATCTAAAAAACGTGGTCGCTTCCAATTACTATCTATGGTAGCTTGTTTTAAATCGACAATATCATTGCCTATCATTTTGCTGCTAATTTTTCGTTTACAATATTCATTGCTGCTTTTACAGAAATCATTTTTTCCATATCGTCATTTTCTATTCTAATATCAAATTCGTCTTCGACATCTAGAATAACATCTACAAGATTTGCAGAATTTATCTTGAGATCATTTATAAAATCTGTGTTTTCAGATAAATTATTAAACGCCTCTTCATCTTGAATATAAGGCTCAACGATTGTTTTTAACTTGGCTATTAATTCTTCTTTTATCATATTTATTTTAGTTCTTATTTCTTAGAGTGTGGTCTAGAGATTTTAATATTTCTCGATTATGCTTGAGGTGACATTCTTTTATTCAGAATACTTCTTAAAGATAACACAACCATTTACATCACCAAAACCAAAACTTGCTTTAACTGCAATATTTAATTCTGTATTTAAAAGTTGTTTTACAATTTTTTCTTCGGAAATTAATTTTGAAATATCAGGATGCAAATCGTCACAATTAATATTAGGAAACACAAATTGTTCCTTAATTTGAAGCACAGTTGCAACACTTTCAATGCTTCCTGCTGCAGACAAACAGTGTCCAACCATAGATTTTAAAGAATTAATATATGGAAAATCACCACCTTTTCTGTCTAGTGCTTTGGTCCAGTTTTCAATCTCTAATGCATCTTTAGAAGTTGCAGTTAAATGACCATTTATTACATCAATCTCCTCAGCAGTAATACCTGCATTTTTTATAGCATCTTTAATACAACGTTGTACAGCTTTAGCATTTGGTGCTGTCATGGTTCCACCATTTCTTTGTCCTCCAGAATTAATGTTTCCACCTAAAACCTCTGCATAAATTTTTGCGTTGCGTTCTAATGCGCTTTCTAAAGATTCTAAAACTAAAGCACCTGCTCCTGAACCAGGAACAAAACCAGATGCGCTCGCACTCATTGGTCGAGAACCTTTTTCTGAAGATTCATTATGTTTATAAGTCATTACTCGCATAGCATCAAATCCTCCCCAAATATATGGGCCATCATCGCTACAACTACCAACAAGCATACGCTTTGCTTGACCGTTTTTAATACGCTCGTAACCCATTAAAATAGCTTCGGTTCCTGTGGTGCATGCAGACGAATTTGTTGTGACTTGATTCCCTAACCCAAGAATTCCACCCAAAAAAGCGCTTACTCCACTTGCCATAGTTTGTACCACTACTGTGCTACCTAAACGTTTTACTTGTTTATCGTCAAGCTTGTAAATGGCTTCTCTAAATTTTTCTACTCCAGAGGTTCCTGTACCAAAAACAGTTCCGCTATCGAAGTCCACATTGGTCTCTGAGTTAATTTTAAACCCTGCATCTTTCCATGCATCCATTCCTGCAATACAACCATATAAAATTCCAGAACTATTAAAACCTCTAAGTTGCAAAGGTGTTAAATACTCTAGTTTCTTTTCTTCGGAAATCTTTGGAATACCACCAATACAGCACGAGAAATTTAAGTCGGCTAAATTTTGATGAAATGTAACTCCTGATTCTCCCTTTTTTATAGCTTTTGTGAATGCTTCAATACCTACACCATTTGGCGCAACGACTCCTAAACCTGTTATTACTACTTTTTTTTTATTCATAATATTTTTAGAGCTTGTAGATTTTAACAACCTTTAAGGTCTTTTCTTAAAAATTAAATCTTCAACATTCCAGAAATTTGACCACGACACACCAATTCGTCTTTTTCATTTAATAGTTTTACTTTACATTTTAATTTATTAAAACGAAAGACCTCTTTTTCTGAAATCACTGTCACTTTTTCACCAGGAAATACAGGTAAAAAGAAATCTACTTGACTAGACGTTAAAGCTATTTGAGGCTTATTTTCTTCATGAATTTGATCTTTCAACATATAAATACCAAGACATACAACACCTATTTGAGCCATACATTCTGTTAATATCACACCTGGAGTAACTGGGTTATTTTTAAAATGGCCTCGGTAAAAATATTCCCTATCTCTAAAGGTGTAATTACCTGTTATGCCTTCTGAAGAGATCATAGTTAATTCATCAACGAACATAAATGGCTCTTGATATGGTAAAAGGTTTATAATCTCTTTACTGTTCATCTTTTCTTTAAGTTGTGAGCTCCGGCATATCTAAGAATTACAAAACACTTTTTAATTATGAGATATGTTCTCCACCATCCACAGGAATTATACATCCATTTATCCAACTTGCCTCGTCTTTACATAATAAATAAACCGCATTAGCAACATCTTCAGGTTGTGTTAATCTCTTAAATGGATTACGCATTAAACTGTGCGCTTTAATTTGCTCGCTTCCCGGAATCATACGTAAAGAAGCAGTATCTGTTACACCTGCTTGAATACAGTTTGCTCTAATACCAAAAGGCGCAAACTCTAAAGCAATGTTTCTTGTAATAGCTTCTAAGGTTACTTTTGCTGCAGATACTGCTGCGTAATTTTGCCAAGCTTTAGTATTTCCTTCACTTGTAAAGCTAATAATTCGAGAATCTTCTGCAAATAGTTTGTTCTCAAAAACAGCTTGTGTCCAATCGTATAAACTAATCGCCATGGCGTTGATTGTTAAACTAAAATCATCATTTTTTAGTGTTAGCTTATTATTAGAAATCATTGGTTTTAAGTTTCCTTTTGCTACGCTATGTACTAAAGTTCTAATTTTGCCTTTGGTTCCTAAAAGGTCTTTTAATTCTGAAATAATTTGCTCTCTTTTTTCTATTTTAAATGCATCTACATTATAAGACTTAAACTTAACATTTTCCGCTTTAATACTTTCAAACTCTAAAGTGATTTCTTCTTCTTGTGCTCTTAGATTTCTGTGAATTATACAAATATTCATACCTTGATTCGCTAGCTTCTTTGCTGTTGCTAAACCTAATCCGCTGGAGCCACCTAAAATGAGTGCCCAATAGTTTTTATCTTGAAATTCTTTCATTTTCAATATTTAATAAGAAATGCTTACATAGACTCTGCATGTTTTACACTTAATAACACTACCATTCTAAAAGTATGCGTTGAGCAGAAAAACCTGGCCCAAAACTTAGCATTAATCCTCTATCACCTTTGGGTAATTTTTTATCCATAAAACGTTCTAAAACATATAATACAGTTGCACTACTCATGTTTCCATATTGCTTTAATACATCTTTCGTGTCGTCTATATTCTTCCCAAGAGATCCAAATAAATCTTCTACTGTTTGAACTATCTTTTTTCCTCCTGGATGAAAAATTAAGTGATCGATGTCTTCAATCGACATATTGTTTCGTTTTAAAAACGGATGTACAATCATAGGAAAATGTTCTGAAATAGTTTCTGGAACTACCTTATCTAAAATCATTTGCAAACCTGTGTTTACGAGTTTAAATCCCATCATAGTCGTTGCATCATAAAAATGATACATGGCTTCGTCAATAATTTTTGGTCCTTCTTCATTTTCATAAGACGATATAATTACACTTGAGGCACCATCACCAAAAATGGCAGCACTTACAATATTAACCATTGAAAAATCGTCTAGCTGAAATGTTGCTGTTGGCGACTCTACAGCAATAACTGCCGCTCGCTTATTTGGATTTGCTTTTAAAAAATTTTTAGCATAAATAATTCCTGAAACTCCAGCTGCACAACCCATTTCTGTTATTGGGAGTCTTACAATATCTTGTTTCATTTTTAGATTATTAATCAAATAAGCATCCACAGAAGGGATCATAATTCCTGTACAGCTTACCGTAATTATATAATCTATATCTGTAGGTTTTAATTTTGCTTTATCTAAGGCTTTTACCAAAGATTGCTCTGCTAATTTGATGACTTCTCGAGCATAGATATCATTTTTTTCTTCAAAAGATGTTTTTAAAAACACTTCTTCAGCATCCATTATAGAGTAACGTCTCTCTACTCCTGCGTTTTCAAAGAGCTTAATCACTTTGCGTTGAAAACGTTCCTCTTGACCTGTCATCCATAGTTTTAAATATGGAATGATATCCTTAGTGTCCCTAGTGTATTTAGGTAATTGTTTAGCTACTGCCGTTATTTTTACACTCATATTATTTTTTTTTCAAAATCCATTGGAAACGAAATGCCCACTTCCATTGGATTTGATAATCTGCATTTATTTTTTCTGAAATAGCTTTCAGCTCGCTTCTCTTAAATCCTCTTAAAACTGAAGTTAGACCATCTTCAATAATTGTTTTGTTTTTAATAGTGGTACATAATAGTTTAAAGAGATAATAAGCTAGTCTATGTCTATGTAAATCGTTAATTACTATACCTAATTTTGCTTTTTCTAATACTGGTTTTAAAAATTTTTCTAATTCTTCTTTTTTAAAATGATGTAGAAATAGTGTTGATAAAACTAAATCGTATTCTAAGTCTTTAAATTCTTCAGAAAAAATATCAATAACCTTAAACTGTATATTATTATAATTTTGAGATAGACTATCTGCATAAGAAACAGTGTAAGGGTTGGCATCTAAACCAATTAATTGAAAATTATAATTGCGTTTATTTCCAAATGCTGAGATTTCTCTTAAAATATCTCCTCCGCCACATCCTAAGTCTACAATGGTAATGGTTTCTGTTTTGGTTTGGTTTTTTAGTGCTTTTTTTAAACCGTTTATGGTGACTATATTTCCACCTAACCATTGGTTTATTTTGGCTAATTTATCTAGTGCATCATGCAAAATCGGACCGTTATAATCCAAATTGTCCATAATTTCTTCTTCTTCACTTCTATGTTTTGTATTTACTAAAAAACTCATTTAACGTTCATTAATTTACCATGTGTGCGCTTAATAATATGAGGTAAAATACTTGGCACCCATTTTATAATCCTAATTAAAACTTCGGCTAATTTGTTTTTGCTAAACAAATTAGCAACAATATGACCTGTTGTTAAACGCGATTTAAACTCTGCATTCCATTCTCTAAGATACTGTTTTTCTAAAGTTTGTCTGTCTTTAATTTCATTATTAAAAAATTCAAGAATAAGTAGCGATGCCATCTGTGCACTACGTATTGCCATACTCATTCCATTACCACATAATGGATGAATCATGCCTGCTGTATCACCGCACATTAACATATGGTTTTCTATTGGTTTTTTAGTTTCAAAAGAAATTTGACTAATACTTAAAGGTAACTTAAAGACTGGCTTTGAATTTTTAAAAATGGCTTTTAATGTAGTGTTTTTAAAGACTACTTTCTCCTGAAACTCGTTGATGTTTTTATACTTTTTAAAAACCTCAATATTAGCAATATAACATATATTTATACTATCGTCTTCTACTTTTGAAACTCCGCAATAGCCACCTTCAAAATTATGAAGCGCAACTAAATCGTTAGGAAAATCACCTTTAATATGCGTTTTTACTGCTAAAAAAGGCGATTTCTTTTTAATGAAACTCCGCTTAAGTTTAACATCTAAATTTGCGCGTTTGCCATAAGCACCAATCACAATTTTAGAGGTATAATTGGCTTGTTTTGTTTGAATTGAAAACGTATCGTTTGCAAAGGTGACATCTTCAACAGTGTCTTGAATAATTGCTGCTTTGTTAGCAATGGCTTTTTTAGCAAGATTATTATCTAAACAAAACCGACTGATTCCAAAACCACCAAGTGGTAAGTTTGCTTGTACTAATTTATTTTTGGGTGTTGAAAGCTCAAATTTATTTATTCTTTTAGCTCCTAATTTAAAAACATCGATTCCTAAAAAATTGAGATAAGGCAAGACTTCGTTTGAGATATATTCGCCACATACTTTATGCTTTGGATACGCGTTTTTTTCGATAACCAATACGCTACACTTATTTTTAGATAAATGGATAGCACTACTTAAACCGGCTAATCCACCACCAATAATAATGATATCAAAATTTAAGGGAATTGTATTCAACTTTTTTCTAATTCAATTTTTACTAAAGATAAGTCGAAAATTGTTTACTTAGAAGTTAGTTAACATTTGTTATGGTAAACTCTTGATTTCTAAACTTAATTTGATCTCCATTTTTTTTACCTAACACTAATTGTGCAATTGGTGTATTAGCAGATATAGCGTAGAATTTTTGGTCTCCATATTCTAATTCACCTGCACTAATTGCTATATAATAATTAGCGTTTGTTGTGAAGACAACACTTCCTAAACCAATGATATTAGATCTTTTTTCTGTACTTATTTTAGCTAATAATTGATTTACTTTCTGAATTTCGGCTAATTGTTCACCTGCTTTTTCGCGTTCTAAATGTACCATTGCACGACCCGTTTCATGCTTATCACCTGCGCTACTTTTGGTTTCGGATGTTAAGGATTCTTGTAATTCTTCAATCGTTTTATTAATAGTATCCAGTCTGTTTTTTGTAAACTGAACGCACTTATTATAGAGTACCTGCTTTATATTTTCTACTTTATTCATCTTTAGTTGTATAATTTAAAACACCATAAAAATTCATCTGATTTACAATCCATTGCTTCCTTTTTTTAATATAAGCAGAAGCAGGATTTGCACGATACTTTCTTGGACTTGGTAATATAGAAGCTATTGCCGCAGCTTCATAAGCTGTTAACTTAGCTGCAGATTTTTTAAACCAATATTGGGATGCTGCCTCAATGCCATAAATACCGTTTCCCATTTCTATACTATTTAAATAGACTTCGAGAATACGTTCTTTAGACCACATTTTTTCAATTAAAAAAGTGAAATAGGTTTCTAATCCTTTACGTAACCAACTGCGTTGTGGCCAAAGAAACACGTTTTTTGCTGTTTGTTGACTAATAGTACTTCCTCCTTTTACGCGTTTACCTTTTTTATTATAGTTATAGGCTTTTTCTATAGCTTCAATATCGAAACCATTATGCTTTAAAAACTTTTGGTCTTCGGTACAGATAACAGCTAATTGTATATTTTTAGAAATTTTCTCTATGGGCTTCCAATCGTGTTGCCACATTTTTTTTTCTGAAGGGTTTTCGAAATAACGAATAACCATTAAAGGTGTAGCAGGCACTGGAACATACTTAAAGACAAGTACTAAACCAACCGAAAACACAACGCTCCAAAAGAAAACTTTAATTATAAGCTCTAAAAAATTTTTCATTTAGTTACAAAGTAATATCTGCTAGCTGTTTTCCAATAGTACTACCAATAGCAACTCCCATTCCTCCTAATCTTACACCGCAAAACACATTATTACTTAATTGTTTTACTATTGGTTTTTTTTGGTTTCCAACACCCATAATTCCACTCCAACGGTGTTCTATTTCAAATGCTGTGTTTGGTAAAATTGTAGTTTTAAGTAGCTCTTCTAGCTTGTTTTGAATAAGATCTGTTTGAGACACCTCGGTGGTTTCTTCTGTTTTAAAATCTAAGTTCCTACCACCTCCAAATAGGATTCTATTGTTTATGTTTCTAAAATAGTAGTAACCTTCATCTAAATGAAATGTGCCTTTTATATGTAAGTTTTTAATTGGTTTTGTTATTAGTACTTGCGCTCTTGCTGGCTTTACGGTTTCACTTATTAATTGTGATGCAAAACCATTTGTGGCTATTAATAATTTAGCAGATGTAAACTCAAATTGGTTTGTTTTTATATTTACGGTATTCTCGTTATCTGAGAATTCTTCGACTAGAATGTTGTTTAATATTTTGATGCCTTTTGCTTGTACTTTTTTAAGCAAAGCTTCCATCATTTTACCTGTATCTATCTGTCCTTCGAACTGATTAAAAATAGTGTTTTCTTTTATATTTTTAAACTGAAAGCTATTCTGTTTTAAACTAAAAACGCCTGCATTAAATACTGGTTTTAATAAATTGTTTATCTCTGTTATTTTAGAAATACAATTTTGAAATAGGTTAGAATTTGTGTCTTGAAATAATTCGTAGCCTCCCAGTTGTAGGTAGTCAATAGTCTTGTCTCCTAAATTGTCTCTTAAAAGCGCTAAACCTTTAACTCTCTTTTTAACTAACTCTATTACTTCTTGTTCTGTATGTGTGTTTAAATCGTCTATAATCTCGCTTAAACTACCAAAACACGCAAATCCTGCATTTTTAGTACTTGCTCCTTGTGGCAACATTCCTTTTTCTAATATAAGAATGTTAGCTTTTGGATATTGTTTTTTTAGTTGTAACGCACAATTTAGGCCCACTATTCCGCTTCCAACAACTGTATAATCTATGTTGGTTAACCATGTTTTTATTTCCCAATAAGATAAATTCATGATGCTAAGTTATTGTTTTATTTTTAAGTGTTGCGCTGTGTTAAGGATAGAAGTGGCATCCTTTTTTTGTGCAAATGAAATTATTGTATTGAAATACAAACTATAATATAATTTGTAAACTTGATAAGATACTGAAACAAGTTCAGCACAAGAAAAGATATAGCGGATAGCCTGACTTTTGCTTTTTGGAGCAAAAGTAACGCCATAAAAAAATAGAGAATATTATAGTTATAAAAAAAGCGACTTGTGTGTTACAAGTCGCTTTTTTGTTTTAGTCTTCAGTTGGTTTTTGCATTACAAAATCTTCCATGAATTTTGTAGTGTAATTACCAGCTAAATAATCTGGGTGATCCATTAATTGTCTATGGAACGGAATTGTTGTTTTGATACCTTCTATTACGAATTCGTCTAAAGCACGCTTCATTTTATTGATAGCTTCTTCTCTTGTTTGCGCTGTTGTAATTAACTTAGCAATCATAGAATCGTAATTTGGCGGAATAGAATATCCTGCATAAACATGCGTATCTAAACGCACACCATGACCACCAGGAGCATGTAATGTTGTTATTTTTCCTGGCGAAGGTCTAAAGTCGTTAAATGGATCTTCGGCATTAATTCTACATTCTATAGAGTGTAATTGTGGTAAATAGTTTTTACCAGAAATTGGCACACCTGCAGCTACTAGAATTTGCTCACGGATTAAGTCGAAATCTATTACTTGTTCTGTAATTGGATGTTCTACTTGAATACGTGTATTCATCTCCATGAAGAAAAAATTTCTGTGTTTATCTACTAGAAACTCTACTGTTCCTGCGCCTTCATATTTAATATATTCGGCAGCTTTAACTGCAGCTTCTCCCATTTTTTTACGCAAAGCAGGCGTCATGAATGGAGAAGGTACTTCTTCTGTTAATTTTTGGTGACGTCTTTGGATCGAGCAATCTCTTTCTGATAAGTGACAAGCTGTTCCTTTAGAATCCCCAACAATTTGAATTTCAATATGGCGAGGCTCTTCAATAAGCTTTTCCATATACATATCGTCATTTCCAAATGCGGCTTTAGATTCTGCTCGAGCAGATTCCCAAGCGTTCTGTAAATCTTCTGGTTTCCAAACTGCTCGCATACCTTTTCCACCACCACCTGCAGATGCTTTAAGCATTACTGGGTAACCGGTTTCTTTAGCTATTTTTTTACAGTCTTCGAATGTTTCTATAACGCCTTCACTTCCTGGAACACATGGCACTCCTGCTTCAATCATGGTTGATTTTGCATTTGCTTTATCTCCCATTCTATCAATCATCTCTGGAGAGGCACCAATAAATTTGATTTCGTGTTCGGCACAAATTTTAGAAAACTTAGCGTTTTCTGATAAAAAGCCATACCCAGGATGAATTGCATCTGCGTTTGTAATTTCTGCAGCTGCTATAATGTTAGACATTTTTAAATACGAGTCTTTACTTGGTGGAGGACCAATACAAACCGCTTCGTCTGCAAATTTTACGTGAAGACTTTCGGCATCTGCAGTAGAATAAACAGCTACTGTCTTGATACCCATTTCTTTACAAGTTCTAATAACACGTAGTGCTATTTCACCTCTATTGGCAATTAGTATTTTTTTAAACATAACTTATTTTTTAATAATTAAATTTCCTAGCATTAAATCCTAGATTTTAAAAATTTAGAACTTGTGTATTGGAATTTTAAATTGTTATGATGGATCTACTAAAAATAATGGTTGATCAAATTCTACAGGAGAAGAATCGTCTACTAAAATTTTAACTACTTTACCTGAAACTTCAGATTCTATTTCGTTAAATAATTTCATAGCTTCAATAATACAAAGTACGTCTCCTTCTGCTATAGTCTGTCCTACCTCAACAAATAAAGGTTTGTCTGGTGATGGCTTTCTATAAAATGTTCCAATAATTGGAGATTTTACAGTTATATACTTAGAGTCTTCGCTTTCCGAAGCTTGTGTTGCTGCTGGAGTTGATGCTACAGGAGCTTGCGCTACTGGCATTTGCATTTGCGGCATTTGGCCCATTGGCATTTGTTGCACAATAGTTGTTTCTTCAGATCCTGTTTTTATTGTAATCTTAACATCGTCTGTTTCTAATTTCACCTCACTTGCACCAGATTTTGCTACAAACTTGATTAAGTTTTGAATGTCTTTTAAATCCATAATATTAGAGTTATTAAGTGTTTTTTTAGTTAGTTTTTAAGAATTGTAAGCCCATTTTAAATATATTGAGCCCCAAGTAAAGCCACCTCCAAAGGCGGCAAAAATAATAGTATCGCCTTTTTTTAATTGCGATTCATAATCATTTATTAATAATGGTAATGTTGCAGAAGTAGTGTTTCCATACTTCTCTATATTCATCATTACTTTTTTGCTATCCAGCTCAATACGTTTTGCTGTTGCATCAATAATTCTCTTATTAGCTTGATGTGCTGCTAACCAAGTAACATCATCTTTTGATAAATTATTTCTTTTAAGAATTTTTTCAGCGACATCTGCCATATTAAAAACTGCGTTTTTAAAAACTGTTTTTCCATCTTGAAAAACAAAATTTTCTTTTTTAGCTATAGTTTCTGCTGTTACAGGATAAGAAGAACCACTTGATTTTACTTGAAGAAATTCTCTACCTGACCCATCACTTCTTAGGTATTCGTCTTGTAAACCTAAACCTTCTTCATTTGGCTGAAATAAAACAGCTCCTGCTCCATCTCCAAAGATGATACATGTTGCCCTATCCTCATAATTAATCATTGAAGAGTTTTTGTCTGCTCCAATAAGTAATACATTTTTATAACGTCCAGATTCGATATATCTAGCTGCTGTAGACATGCCAAAGAGAAAACCTGAACATGCTGCTTCCAAATCGAAAGAGAATGCATTTACAGCTCCTATTTGTGTAGCAGTATATGCTGCAGTAGATGCTGCTTGCATATCTGGTGTTGCAGTAGCTACAATTACCAATTCTATGTCTTCAGGACTTATATTAGATTTTTTAAGAAGATCTTGAGCGGCTCTAATAGCCATAAAGGAAGTACCTTTACCTTCTCCTTTTAGGATGCGACGTTCTTTGATACCTGTTCTTGAGGTTATCCATTCGTTGTTAGTATCAACCATCGATTCTAAAATCTTATTGGTTAATATATATTCTGGCACATAAGCGCCAACAGCTGTAATTGCCGCAGAGATTTTACTCATACTTTTAAGTTAATTTAACCAAAAACTGCTCGAAATCGCCAAAAGAAGGCGGATTTTTATTAAAAATAGTGAATCTTGGTTAATTACGTGCAAATTAAGTTGTTTTTAACTGAAAGAAAAATATATCACAAAAAAAACGCTCACAAGTGAGCGTTTTTCTATATGCATGCATAGTAAATTATGCAATATTCTCTTCTGCAACAGCATTGTCAATTAAAACCTGACCTCTGTAATATAATTTACCTTCGAACCAATGTGCTCTATGGTATAAATGCGGCTCACCAGTTGTTGGGCAAGTTGCAACCTGTGGCGCAGTTGCTTTGTAATGTGTTCTTCTCTTATCTCTTCTTGTTTTCGAGATTTTTCTTTTAGGATGTGCCATTTTATTATTTTATTTATCCGTTAATAGTTTCTTTAATGTATTCCAACGAGGATCTGTTTCCTCTTGGTCTTCTTTTATATCCTTTTCTTTAGGACTTAATTCTTCTAATCTTTCAAGTATGTCTGAATCTAATGTACCATCTTCAATTCCAGGATGAATTCTTTTTGTTGGCATAGCTAATACTATAAGTTCATATACATATTGTTGTATACTAATCTCGTATTCTCCATGCGAAATGATTAAAATATCTATATTCTCATCATTATACTCATCACCAAACTTAACTACTAAATCAAATTCATTTTGCAACGATTGATCGTAAGGTTCGTTAGTAACGTCGCAATTAACGTTTACTGTTCCTGAAACTTCAAAATGTAGTTCTAAAAGTGTTGATTTTTTTACAAATTCAACATCAACTTTTAAATTACTACTATTAAAGTCTTCATATTCAAAATATTCAAAGAACTTATTATCAATATTAAAATCAAAATGATGTTTTCCTTCTTTTAAACCTACAAATGGAATTGTAAACTCTTTCAATGGCTTCATTATCGCATCTATTTTGAGCCTGCAAATATACAATTTTTTATTTATTGAGCAGACTTATTAACAATTTTTTGTTTACTTCTTTTTTGACTCGTATTTTCTTTCATCAAAACGCTTCCTTTTACCAATGGTTAAAGGGTTTTTGTTTAGCTCTTCAAATTCATTTCTATTATTGAAAATACTAACAGCTGTAAAAAGAGCTTCTTTAAAAGAACCTGTATCTGCTATACCTTTACCTGCAATCTCATAAGCTGTGCCATGATCTGGCGATGTCCTTATTCTATTTAGTCCTGCAGTAAAGTTTACACCTTGACCAAACGATAATGTTTTAAATGGTATTAAACCTTGATCGTGATATGATGCGATTATAGCATCGAAACTTTTGTAATTATCACTTCCAAAAAAACTATCTGCTGCGTAAGGTCCAAAAACTAATTTCCCGCTTTCTTTAATCTTTTTTAATGTTGGTCGCATTACGGTATCATCTTCTGTACCAATAACACCATTATCTCCTGTATGAGGATTTATGCCTAAAACAGCTATTTTTGGCTTACTAATTCTGAAATCCTTTTTTAAAGAATTGTAAACAGTCTCTATTTTTTTAGTTATTAATTCTGCAGAGATATGACTTGAAACATCTTTTACTGGGACATGGTCTGTTAGTAAACCAACTCTTAATGTCTCTGTAACCATAAACATTAAGCTATCTCCTTCTAGTTCTTGAGCGAGATAATCTGTATGCCCAGGAAATTTAAAGGTTTCAGACTGAATATTACTTTTATTAATAGGTGCTGTTACTAACACATCTATTGTTTTGTCCTTTAAAGCTTTTGTTGCGCTTTCAAGAGATTTAATAGCATACTCACCTATTTTAGTGTCTTCTTTACCAAAATTAATGTTTACGTTTTCTTTCCAACAATTTAGCACGTTTACTTTACCGTGAAGAATTTCGTTTGCATTATTTATACCATTCAAATTAATGTTTAACTTAAAATGGTTCTTAACAAAAGTCATTGTTTTTGTAGATGCAAAAATTACTGGAGTAAAGAAATCCAGCATTCTATTATCTTCAAAAATCTTTAATACAATTTCTGAACCTATACCGTTTAAATCTCCTATAGAGATGCCTACAATTATTTTTTCTTCTCTCTTCATTAATAATGCTAACTATTGTTCGTAATTTTATACACGCAAATTTAACCAAATAATATAGTTAAAAGTATGTTTACAGGAATTATTGAAAGCTTGGGTCACGTTACAAATCTTAAAAAGGAAAAAGACAACTTACATATTACAGTTGAAAGTGCTTTTACAAGCGAATTAAAAATAGATCAAAGTGTTGCGCATAATGGTGTGTGTTTAACTGTTGTTAAAATTGAGGGTAATAATTACACAGTTACTGCTATTAAAGAAACCTTAGACAAAACAAATATTGGAAATCTAAAGCTTTCAGACACAGTTAATTTAGAACGTGCAATGAAACTTGGCGACAGGCTTGATGGACATATTGTACAAGGACATGTAGACCAAATTGCACAATGCATAAATGTTAAAGAAACCGAAGGAAGTTGGTTGTTTACTTTTAAATACGATTCCTCTCTTAGTAATATAACAATTGAAAAAGGCTCTGTAACTGTAAATGGAGTGAGTTTAACAGTTGTGAACTCTAAACGAGATACATTTAGTGTCGCTATAATTCCCTACACATACGAGCACACAAATTTTAAAGCTTTTAAAATTGGCTCTATAGTGAATTTAGAATTTGATGTTATTGGAAAATACGTTTCGAGACTAAACGCTTTAAATAGCTAGATTGCTTTTTTTTTAAGACGATACATTTTATAAATACCATACAAAACGCCTACTGCAAACAACGCAATTAAACCACTGTCTATAGGTAATCCTACAGGTCCAGCAGGTCCTAAGGGAGGTGGTGGAGGTGTTTGAGCTGAGCATACAAAACTTATTAATAAAAATAAGATTGAGGCAAATATTTTTTTATTTTGTATCATAATTCGGAGTGTAAATGTATAAAAAAAACCGTCTTTACAAAACTTTTTATCACTTATTCGTTAAAAACACTCTACGAAGTGTAGTTTTTTTTCGATAAAATACCAGAATCACTCAATATTAGCGCTTTTAATAGTTTTATGTTTGAATTTATTCTTCGGAATCTATCAAAAAGAGGCTTACTGTCTGATTTTAATTCGGACTGATGAATAAAAAATGTTTGGTAGCACCATATAAAAATAATGTGTAGTTTAGTGCTTAATCAACAGTTCGTGCTGTTTTGTTACGGCTGATTTCTCTTCAAAAACCCTCACACTATTCCTATACAACAGAGTTGTATTTCAATATAACAAACCGATAACCAATGATAAAACTCTTAAAAAACATGAACTTAAGGCAAATTGCATCAAGTGCTCTTCTATTCGTTTTGACAACTACAACAGCAACCGCTCAAATAAGTTTTAGTTCTTATGCTTTGCAAAATGTCAATATTATTGACGTAAACACAAATGATATACTGTATGATTATACCATAATAATCAACAATGATAAAATTTCCAAGATTTTACCATCTAAAAACTATAGTCTTAATGATACAATTCCATCCATAAAATTAAAAGGAAAATTTGTAGTTCCTGGCTTAATTGATTCTCATGTTCATTTTGCAACAGACCCAACAGAAGAAAGAAGAGATAATGCAGAAAAAGTGCTTAAAGAAATGTTATTAACAGGTATCACTTCTGTTAGAGATATGGCTGGTGATGCGAGAGCTTTATCTAGTCTATCAAGAAATGCATTAGTGGGAGATATAGTAGCACCTAATATCTATTACTCTTCCTTAATGGCTGGTTCTAAGTTTTTTAAAGACCCAAGAACCTTGGCTACTGCACAAGGCGGAGTAAGTGGACAAATGCCTTATATGAAAGCTATTGATGACAATTCAAACATTCTTTTAGAAGTTGCTCAAGCAAAAGGAACTGGTGCAAAAGGCATAAAACTTTATGCATTGTTAACCAACCAACAAATTAAAACAATTGTTTTAGAAGCAAAAAAACAAAACATTCCAGTATGGTCTCACGCATCTTTAATACCCACTTTACCCATAGATGTAGTGTCTTCAGGTGTAATTTCTATTTCTCATTCAGACATGCTTGTGAATCAAACTTATCGAGAAAAAACGAATATTCCAAGTAGTTGGAAAGGAACTGGTGCGTTAGAAATGTTACCTGAATTTTGGGACGAAGAATACAGCAAGCTTAAACTTAATTCCATCTTTGAATTAATGAAACAATATAATGTGGTCCTTGACGCAACACTAACTGTTTATGAGTCTTATAAAGGTTTAAAGAATGCACACTGGAGGTATGAAATGGCGAAAAGAATAACTAGAGAAGCAAAAAACGCAGGTGTAAAAGTGGCTGCAGGTAGCGACTCTGACCAAGCGACATTTGTGCAATATGAAATGAAGCTATTAGTCAATGAAGCAGGTTTCACTCCTTTTGAAGCTCTTGTTTCTGCTACTAAAAATTCGGCACAAGCAACTGGAATTATTGATAACCAAGGAACCATTGAGGTTGGTAAAAAAGCAAATTTGCTTTTTTTAAATTCAAATCCTGTGGAAAATATTGATCATATAGATGACCTCTTTATGGTAATTAAAAATGGAAAGTTTTATAATAAGAAATAACGAAGGTACAGCGCAGTGGCTATAAATAACTGCTTGATTATATTCTATATTTAATAATTTTTAAACTTAAGACATAACTGCTAAAAGCAAAAACAAAAAAAAGCCTTTCAAATAAATGAAAGGCTTTTACAATTTTATGTGGTCCCACTTGGGCTCGAACCAAGGACCACCTGATTATGAGTCAGGTGCTCTAACCAACTGAGCTATGGGACCAAAATTGGTTTGCAAATCTAATATTAATTTTAAAAGGTCACAACATTTTATTTCTTTATTTCTTCCTTTATTTCTTGACACAGTTCTATTAGTACTCCATTAGAGGACTTTGGGTGTAAAAAAGCTACTAATTTATTGTCTGCTCCTTTTTTTGGTATTTCGTTTAAAACAATAAAACCTTCGTTTTTAAGTCTTTCAATTTCGGCTACAATATCATCGACATCGAAGGCTATGTGGTGGATGCCTTCACCTTTCTTCTCTATAAACTTGGCTATTGGGCTGTCTTCCTTAGTCGCTTCAAGTAATTCAATTTTATTATCACCTACTTGAAAAAAAGACGTATTTACACCTTCAGACCTTACTTCTTCAGTTTTATAATGTGGCTCACCAAATAACTTGGCAAACAAACTATTTGAATCTTTCAAGCTTTTAACAGCAATACCAATGTGTTCTATTTTATTCATTTAATGCTCTATTTTTTTATTTCCGCGTAGACGGAAATCTTTTTTTTTAATTTAATTCTACTCTAATCCTTAATTAAGGTACAAAATTTGCTTTCAAAAATACTATAATATTTAAAAAGCGTATTTTTGCAGTCCAACTCTTTAATACTAAAGCTTTGGATTAATACAATAGATGAAAACAGAAGAAAGTCAAAGACAAAAAAAAATAGGGTCGGTTTTACAACGCGATCTAGTAGATATACTACAAACAGCAGCTACTCAAGGTGGAATGCGTGGTGTTATTATTTCGGTATCTAAGGTTAGTGTAACCGTAGATTTATCGGTTGCAAAAGTATATTTAAGTATTTTCCCTAACAACAAAGCTAAGGAATTGGTAGAAGGCATAAAATCTAATCAGCCTTTTATTCGTCATGAATTAGCTCAACGTACAAGAAATCAATTACGCAGAATGCCACAACTTTACTTTTTTGTGGACGATTCTCTAGAGCATATTGATAAAATTGAACAATCTTTAAAAGGAGAAGACAACCCATTAAAAGATCCAGACCTTTTTAAGAAACGTAAAAAATCTTAAACTGTTTGAGCTTTCCACTTTACATCGCAAAACGCTATTTACGGTCTAAAAGCTCTAATAATGCAATTAATTTTATAACCTATATTGCCATTGTTGGTATTATTCTAGGTTCTGCTTCTTTATTTGTTGTACTCTCAGGTTTTGCTGGTCTTCGCGAATTTACGCTTCAGTATACAACCATAATAGATCCCGATTTAAAAGCCGAAACCACCATTGGTAAATCTTTTATTTTAGATCCAAGTACCGAAACAAAACTAAGCGCAATAACAGGTATTGCAAATTATTCTAAAATTGTAGAAGAACGCGTTATTGCTTCTTTCGATGGAAAAAGACAACCTTTATTTATTAAAGGTGTAGATGCTAATTTTACAAAATTAAATGTAATAGATTCTATTCTATGGAAAGGCAGTTGGTTAACCGATAAAACCAACCAAGTTGTAGTTGGATATGGCGTTTCTAATAGTTTAAATATTGGCCTTTTAGATTATGGAAAGCGCATCACTCTATTTGTGCCCAAACCAGGAAAAGGACAAATTACGTCTATAGAGCAGGCCTTTAATCAAGTTGAAACTACAAATGTTGGTGTATTTACTGTAAACGAAAAATTAGACGATAGTTATATTTTTGCAGCCTTAGAAGTAGCGCAAGAGCTACTAAGTTTTAAAGACAACCAGATTACAAATATTGAATTTAGATTAAAGGAAGGTGTAAACGAAGACGAAGTAAAATCTCAAATTCAAGCCATTTTAGGAGATAATATCACATTAAAAAATACAGCACAGCTAAACGATGCGTTAAACAAAATGCTAAACACCGAAAACCTTATGGTTTATCTGCTGCTCACATTAGTCTCAATTATCTTAATTTTTAATGTTATCGGTTCTATAATCATGATGATTTTAGACAAAAAAAGGACTTTAACTACACTTTATAGTATTGGAGCAACATTAAAAGATATTAGACGCATCTTTTTTATTCAAGGAGCAGCAATGACAATTATAGGCTCTCTTTTAGGTCTATTTATTGGTTATCTGGTTTCCGTTAACCAAATATATGGGCCAGAATTTCTAAAAGTTTACATCACCAATTCTTTACCTTATCCACTTGCTATTAAGTTCGAAAACATGCTTCTTGTTTTTGTAACAATTACTGTTTTGGGTGTAATAGCCTCGAAAATTGCTTCGGCAAGAATTACAAAAGATATGGTAAAAATGGGTTAGATTATTTTGGGCGAGCTGCCTAAAAAGGCAAACAGGCTTTCCGCTATATCTTTTTTTAAGAAAAACAAAAAAGGATGCCGCATCAATCCTTCTCGCACGTACTTGTTAAGCTTGGTCTTAACTTACAAGCTCTCTTTTTTACTTTATTTTTTAATATTTATACAGCTTCGTACAAATTGAAAACCTTCAGGTTTTAATCTAAAAATAAAAACCCCTCTCTTTAATTAAAGAAAGGAGCTCATAATAATATATTTATTTTGGAAATTTGCTCTTAACTATTCCGTGAATTGAAAATCACCAAACTTCTCAAGTACCTCATCAAAAGCAGCAAATACATCTACAGACGCATCGCTAGTTACCATTTTCATTCTATGTTCTTTAAAGTGTGGAATCCCTTTAAAGTAGTTTGTATAATGTCTTCTTGTTTCAAAGACACCTAATATCTCTCCTTTCCAATCAATAGACATTTGTAAATGTCTGCGAGCAGCTTCTACACGTTCTTGCATAGTAATTGGTCTATAATGTTCTCCTGTTTCAAAAAAGTGTTTTACTTGTTTAAAGAACCAAGGATTACCAATTGTTGCACGACCAATCATGCAGCCATCTAAACCATATTCATCTCGCATTTTCATAGCGAGTTCAGGTGTTGTTACATCTCCATTTCCAAATACAGGAATGTGCATTCTTGGATTATTTTTAACTTCAGCAATAGGTTTCCAATTTGCATCACCTTTATACATTTGCGCTCTAGTTCTACCATGAATTGCGATAGCTTTACAACCCACATCTTGGAGTCTTTCAGCAACCTCAACAATTCTAATAGAATCATCATCCCAACCTAAACGTGTTTTTACGGTAATTGGAATATTGGTACGTTTTACCATTTCGGCAGTTAGCTGCTCCATTAAACAGATGTCTTTTAAAATGCCTGCTCCCGCACCTTTACTTACTACCTTTTTTACGGGACAACCAAAATTAATATCGATAATATCTGGTTTAGAAGCCGTAACAATATCGATGGTTTCTAACATACTTTCCATATTAGCTCCAAAAATTTGAATACCAACAGGTCGTTCTTTCTCATAGATATCTAATTTCATAACGCTTTTTGCCGCATTACGAATTAAACCTTCACTACTTACAAACTCGGTATACACAACATCTGCACCTTGTTCTTTGCATAAAGCACGAAAAGGTGGATCGCTAACATCTTCCATTGGTGCTAAAAGTAATGGGAAATCCGGAAGTTCTATGTTGTCTATTTTAACCAAAGTATTCTGTTTTTGGGCAAAATTACGGTTTTTTATTAAATCTTTATCTCTATATTAATTCGGTTTAAAACCCAAAGTCCATAGAATCCCAAAAACAATTCAGCAATTACACCAAAAACATATCCAAAAGTTGGTATTCCATCTGCCAAAATACTTACAACTCTTCCAAAACCTAAGCCAAGCATAAAAATAATATTAGTTACAATAGCTGTTTTAAGATAACTGGCTTTAAACAATCCAAAAACCCAAAGTGCTGAAAACCCTAAATACAATCCCATAACTGCTTTGTAGAAATTATGCTCATCTATTGTTTCTAGAAACATATCGAAGCTTAATTCTGGCTTAAAACCGTATATAATTGCTGTTGGCACAACAATACTTACCGAAATTATTAGGTGGATTTTATTTATGAAATCGGTTTTTGTTTTAATCATATTTTAACTTCTTTATACAATTTTTCGTGCCTCAAAATTACTCGAAGTGACAATTGTTTCGTTTATTAAAAAGTAACATCTGCTTCAACCAATTCTTCATCTCGTTTTACAATTACTTTGGTAGAGTCTCCTTTTTTAAAGCTTGCTAAGGCTTTCATATAACTCATCATATCTGTAATGTCATGAGTTCCCATTTTCATTACAATATCTCCTTTTTGAATACCTGCATTTGTGGCTGGAGTATTAGATCGTGTACCATCTATTCGCATACCTAATCCATCGTATAAATAATCTGGTGTGACACCTAATCCAACTTCAAACTTTGGGACTTCGTCGCTTTCATTTTTTGTTTCTCTAAACGGTAATTTACCATTGTTATCAAGATCTGTAATGATTTCGAAAATGTAATTAGAAATGGTTTTCATTCCTTCATAATTTAGTTTTTCGGTATCATCACTTGGCTTATGGTAATCTTCATGCTGGCCAGTAAATAAATGTAGTACAGGAATATCTGCATTATAAAAACTCGTGTGATCGCTTGGTCCAACACCAGATTCTTTAGCAACTATTTTAAATTTAGAATTGTTAGATGTTACTGTCTGTTTTAAAATTGGAGACGTACCAACACCATAAACAGCCAAAGTACTATCTGCTTTTAAGCGTCCAACCATATCCATATTAATCATATAGTTTACTTTCTTTGTATCTATAGTTGGGTTTTTTACAAAATAGTTAGACCCTAATAATCCCATTTCTTCACCAGAAAAAGCCATGAATAAATAGTTGTTGTTTATGTTTTTGGCTTTTAGTTTTTCTGCTAAATTTAAAAGCACTGCTACTCCACTTGCATTATCGTCTGCTCCATTATGAATTGCTTTTTCACCTCTATGTAACGAGCCTTCTGCGCCTAAACCTAAATGATCGTAATGTGCACCAATTATAATGGTGTTTTCTGCTTTGTTATCTATAAAACCAATAACGTTTGTTCCTGTAATTGTACTGTCTCCATCTTTTACAGTATAATTTACTTTCTGGTGTGGATCTGTTTTTGGGCGAAATGAAAACGTTTGCAGATACCCTTTTGTTCCTTTTTCTTGTAAACCAATATTTTGAAATCTTTCTGCAATATATTTCGCTGCTTTTTGCTCTCCATCGCTTCCAGTTTGTCTGCCTTCTAAAGCATCTGACGCTAAAAAAGTAACATCTTCTTTTATTGAAACTGTATTAATTGGTTCTTTTGTTTCTGATTTACAAGCAGATAAAAACACTAAAAAAAGTGAAGCGATTATGTATTTCATGATAAGAGTATTAGTTTTACACGAAATTAGACATTATTAAGCAATTATTAAACGAGCATGTTATAAATTTAATCATCTAAGGAAATGATTAATAGAGAACAGTATGTGACCATAAAAAACAATAAATATAAAACACATGAAAACACGTGTATTTAACTTATTACTTATCGCAATTGTTTGTTTTTCTTGTAAAAAGGAAGCGAAAACAGAAGGTGAAAAAACTGTAGTAACTTCTGAAACAATAGAAATAAAAAATCCTTTAATCTATACAGATGAAGTTCATTTTAAAGACTTGCGTCAAGTTACTTTTGGTGGAGATAATGCTGAGGCCTATTGGAGTTTCGATGATAAGCAAATAGTATTTCAATCTAACTATACAAAATGGAACGTTAGCTGTGACCAAATGTTTTTAATGCATGCAGACGATACTTTTAATGGTACTGTTCCTCCAATGGTAAGTACAGGAAAAGGACGTACAACATGTTCTTATTTTATGCCAGACAACAAGCATATAATTTATGCGTCTACACATTTAGCAAATGAAAATTGCCCAGATACTCCTTTACGTAAAAACGGAAAATACATCTGGCCTGTTTACGATACTTTCGATATTTTTGTAGCCGATTTAGAAGGTAATATTGTTAAACAATTAACCAACGAAAAAGGCTACGATGCAGAACCAACAGTATCTCCAAAAGGCGATAAAATTGTATTTACGTCGACTAGAAGTGGTGATTTAGAATTATACACTATGAATCTTGATGGTAGCGATGTTAAACAAATTACAGATGAGCTTGGTTACGATGGAGGTGCTTTTTTCTCACCAGATGGCACAAAAATTATCTTCCGTTCTTCTAGACCAAAAACAGAAAAAGAAATTAAAGACTATAAAGATTTATTAGCTGAAGGTTTAGTAGAACCAACAGATATGGAGCTTTACATTTGTAATGCAGATGGAAGTGATTTAAGACAATTAACCGACTTAGGAAACGCTAATTGGAGTCCGTTTTTTCATCCAAGTGGTAAGAAAATATTATTCTCTTCTAACTTTGAAGCAGAGCGTGGTTTCCCTTTTAACTTATACTTGATAGATATTGATGGTAAAAATTTAGAACGCGTAACACATGGTGAGACTTTTGATGCTTTTCCTGTGTTTTCGAACAATGGTAAAAAACTAGCTTTTTCTTCTAATAGAAATAATGGAGGTGGACGCGATACTAATTTGTTTATTGCAGAGTGGCAGGATTAATTTTTCTCCAAACGATCTCGCTCATTTAACTCTTTAGTGCGCTCGTTAGTTCTTAAAGTTGTATTACCAAATTTATAATTAAAGCCTAGCTTAACGTAACGGTTATCTAAATTGGTGAAATTGCGATTATCTTGGTTTCCAAATTTTGATCTTACTGCAAAGTCTTGCTTGTTAAACAAATCTGCAAAGGCTAAAGATAGCGTTGCTTTCTTTTTTAAAATAGACTTACTAAAGGACAGGTCTGATATTAAACGAGAATCTACTATTTGAAATCCTTGTTGGTTTTTACTAGCATAAGTTAACGTAAAATTCATTTTTAAACTCCTATCTTTTAATAACGAGATATTATTACTAAGTTCAGAATAGTTACTCCATTGGTCCATTTTAAGTAATTGGTTATCAATAAAAGCTTCTTCTTGAATATTATAAAAAGACGTTACAAAATAAACTGACCAATTATCTTTAACATCAAAATAAGTAATAAAATCGAAACCTAACTCTTTGGTATTGCCAATATTAGTTGGCGAATATATTAATAGGTTATTAGTGTTATCTTGTCTAGGCAGTTCTACAATTTCGTTAGAACTATCTTTGTAATAAGCTTCTATCGTGTAAAGCTTATTTATTTCTGTACCAACTACAAAATGATTTGAAAAAGAAGGTAATATATTTGGGTTACCTGTTACTATTGTATTGTCATTTAAAAAGAAGTTAAACGGATTTAATAATTGATAACTAGGTCTAGAAAGACTACGTTTATAATTAGTGTAAACATTTACTTTCTCTGAAGCTTGATGACTTAAATTTAATGTTGGAAACAACTCAAAATAGTCTTGAGTGTTTTTTACATTATCTGAAACAGACAATCCTTCTAAGTTAGTTTGCTCTAATCTTAATCCACCACTAAAACGCCACTTATCCCAAGATTTATTGTAACTCGTATAAGCGGCAAAAATAGTCTCTTCATAATCAAATACGTTAGAGTTTTCTGCATTAAAATCTATAGTGCCTGTTCCTTGGTTAATATCAAACTGAGCAATATTACTATTGGTTTTAATAGCGGACGATTTTAAACCAAAGGAGAAATCTGAGCTTTCATCTATAGGCAAATCATAGTCAATTTGAGAGCTTATAATATTTGTATCTTGGTTATTATCAGTAATAAAAGCAGTACTAAAGTTTCCTACATTATTAGTAAAAAAATAATCACTACTTACGTTTTGATTTCTTTGGTAGTCGTAATCTGTATAATGAACGTTAAATGCCAGCTTTCCTTTGCTTTTAAAACGATGCACAAAGTCTAAGTTGAATCCTAAATTATATTTTTCATCTTTAGAATGATTGTTAGCATTAAAATTGAAAAGCTTAGCGTTCTCGTTATCTACAACTTCCGTTTGTCCATTTATTCTATAATCATAATAAGGCACTAATAACACGTTAGACGAAAAACTTAATGTGTTACTATCGTCTATAAAATAATCAAAATTTAAGTTAGCATTGTGATTGTTAGAGGACGTGTTTCTGTTATTTTTCGTTAGCCATTGTTCTTCCAAATCTCCCGAATTATCAAGGTAGTTTACGCTATTATCGTTCTCTCTATTAATTTTACTTTTTGTAAAACTGTAATTTAAATTAACATTAATCTTTTTTGTTTTATAAAACTGATTAATTCCTGCATTATATCTTGGGTAAATACCTTGAGTATATTTACTAAATACATTGCCACGATAACCAGTAATTAAATTTCTGCTCATTACTATATTTAAAACCGCACCACTTTCGGCATCATATTTTGCTGGTGGATTGGTAATAACTTCTACTTTTTTTATGCTATTTGCTGGCGAGTTTTCTAAAAGCTGGGCTATTTCGCTAGCAGATAGATTTACTTTTCTATCGTTAATATAAACTGTTGGTGTACTATTTTTTACAGTAATAGCATCATCTAAAATTAAAACACCTGGTGTACTACGTAATACATCTAGTAGACTTCCTTCACTTAATGCTGTATTTGCAACCTTAAACACAAGTCTATCTACTTCTTTTTTTAAGATTGGTTTGGTTGAGGTAATCGTGACTTCTCCTAAAGTTTCAGTGTCTTCCTTTAAAGTAATTTTGAGATTTTCTCTTTTAGAAAGTTGAACTGTTTTCACTTCTTCTTTAAATCCTAGAAAACTTATTGCTATTCTATAATTTCCTTTTTCAAGATTATCAAAGACGAAAAAACCTTTTTCATCTGTAGAAACTCCCTTAATATTTTTAAATCCTGAATTTCCCAAATCTTCTGTAATTGGTTGCATAACTATAACATTGGCATATGCAATTGGAGTGTTTTGCTCATCAACAACAGTCCCAGAAATGGTAAATTGCTGCGCTATGCTTTCCGAAGAAAAAAGAAAAATAAGTGAGTATAAAAGGTATTTCATTTGAGATTTTAACGAAAAAGCAAGTTACTAATAGTTTTTTAATTTCTGTTACGGTAAAAACCGTAAATTTTAGGCACTTACTAAGCCGAAGAAAAACTAAAAAAATCGTCAATAAATGCCTTATATTTGCAGTCTCTTCTCTTTATAAGAGCCTATAGATTATGAAGCACATTAGAAATTTTTGCATTATTGCACATATTGATCACGGAAAAAGTACACTTGCCGATCGTTTACTCGATGCAACAGGTTCTGTAACTGCTCGTGAACAACAAGCGCAACTTTTAGATAGTATGGATTTGGAACGCGAACGTGGTATTACCATTAAGTCGCATGCTATCCAAATGGAATATACTTACGAAGGTCAAGAGTATGTTTTAAACTTAATTGATACTCCTGGTCATGTAGATTTCTCTTACGAGGTATCAAGATCTATTGCTGCTTGTGAAGGCGCATTACTAATTGTAGATGCTGCGCAAAGTATACAAGCACAAACTATTTCTAATTTATATTTAGCACTAGAGAATGATTTAGAAATTATTCCTGTTTTAAATAAAATCGATTTACCAAGTGCAAACCCAGAAGAAGTTACAGACGATATTGTAGATCTTTTAGGTTGTAAGCCAGAAGAAGTAATACACGCAAGTGGAAAAACTGGTTTTGGTGTCGAAAATATTTTAGAAGCAATTATTAAGCGTATTCCTGCTCCAAAAGGAGATCCTGATGCACCGCTTCAAGCTTTAATTTTCGATTCGGTTTACAATACTTTTAGAGGTATTGAAACTTACTTTAGAGTTTTTAATGGAGAAATTAAAAAAGGACAAAAAATTAAATTTGTCGCTACAGATAATCATTATTTTGCAGATGAAGTTGGTACTTTAAAATTAACACAAGTTGCAAAGAAAAGTGTAAAAACTGGTGATGTTGGTTATTTAATTACTGGAATAAAAACGGCAAAAGAAGTAAAAGTAGGAGATACAATTACAGATTTTGATAACCCAACTACAAATATTGTTGAAGGTTTCGAAGACGTAAAACCAATGGTTTTTGCAGGAATTTATCCTGTAGATACAGAGGATTACGAAGAGCTTAGAAATTCTATGGAAAAGCTTCAGTTAAACGATGCTTCTTTGGTGTTTCAACCAGAAAGTTCTGCGGCTTTAGGTTTTGGTTTCCGTTGTGGTTTCTTAGGAATGCTACACATGGAAATTATCCAAGAGCGTTTAGAACGTGAGTTTGATATGACGGTAATTACTACTGTACCAAACGTATCGTACTACGCTTATACCAATAAAAATCCTGACGAACCATTTATTGTAAATAACCCAAGTGATTTACCTGAACCAACAATGATAAATAGGGTTGAAGAACCTTATATAAAAGCTACTATTATTACAAAAGCAGATTTTGTTGGTAACGTAATGAGTTTGTGTATTGAGAAACGTGGTATGATTATAAATCAAACGTATTTAACACCTGTTCGTGTTGAGCTTACTTTTGAAATGCCTTTAGCAGAAATTGTTTTCGATTTCTACGATAGACTTAAAACGGTTTCTAAAGGATATGCTTCTTTCGACTACCATCCAATAGGTATGAAGGTATCGAAATTAGTACGTTTAGATGTCTTATTAAATGCCCAACCAGTAGATGCACTTTCTGCATTAATTCATGCTGATAATGCTCATCATATTGGTAAGAAAATGACTGAAAAGTTGAAAGAATTAATTCCACGTCAGCAATTCGATATCCCAATTCAAGCAGCAATTGGAGCAAAAATTATTGCTAGAGAAACGGTAAAAGCATTACGTAAAGATGTAACGGCAAAATGTTATGGTGGAGATATTTCACGTAAACGTAAGTTACTAGAAAAGCAGAAAAAAGGTAAAAAGCGTATGCGTCAAGTTGGTAATGTAGAAATACCTCAACAAGCATTTATGGCTGTTTTAAAGTTGAATGATTAAATAAATTAATTCTCCTTTTTAGATAATTAGATTTATATATATAAACCTTCAGTTTTCGCTGAAGGTTTTTTGTTTTACTGCTCCAGCCATTTTCTAAACTCTGCTGTTGTAGAAGAACTCGTCATTACTTTATCTTTTAAGCCCTTTATTTTAATTAATAATCGGTTTTTAAAATGGCTTTCTAAGTTTTCTATGTAATCTATGCTTAGAATCTCGCTTCTGTTTATTTTAAAAAACTTAGTTGGATTTAATTGTTGAATAATTGATCCTAAATTTTGAGAAATAATGTGTCGTTTTCCACTAAAGTCTGTGGCAATGCAAAAATCTCCTGAAGCTTCAATTATACTAATTTCTGATACATTTAAGAGTTGAATTCCTTTTGTTTTTTTAATTACAAAACGCTTCTTATAATTATTAGCCTCTTCTTTTAAAGCAACTTTAAGCTCTGTGATTGTTTCGTTAGAAAGTGCGTTATAATCGCCTTGTTTAAATAGAGATTGGTATTTTTCAATTGCCTTTTTAAAATCTGTTTGCGTGTACGGTTTTAATATATACGCAATACCGTTTGTGTTAAATGCTTGAAACAAATAATCGTCGTGAGCAGAACAGAAAATAATTGGAGAATCGATATCAATTTCATTATACAAATCGAACGACACACCATCTAGCAATTGAATGTCCGACAAAATAAAGTCATACTTATTATTTACAAGAAACGCTTTTCCTTCAGCATTAGATCGTGCCCAATCGTGAGGAATGTGTTCTTGAAAATAGTCGTTTACAAAAGAAACTAGTTTTTGATATGCTGGTATTTCGTCTTCTAGAATTAAAATTTTCATTGCTCTAATTTTCGTCAATTAATTTAATAATTGGAATTGAAATAACAAATTCTTTATCTGTATTTATAATTATTACTTCCTTATCTGACAATAATTTATATCGTGCTTTTAAGTTTTCTAAACCTGTTCCAAACGATTCGTCTTTAGATAAAATACCAGATTTTGTGTTTGTTACTTTAAGCGCGCTTTCTTCAACTAAAATAGTTGTTGCTATTGCTTTATTGTTTTGTGGCTTATTGTGTTTTACAACGTTCTCTAATAAGGCTTGAATTGCTCCTGTTGGAATAAACCTATCTGTAATATCTGTATTTATTTCAACTTTAAAATCGTAATCGTTTCCAAAACGCGTTTTAATTAAAAACATATAATTTTTGGCTAGTTCTATTTCCTCAGACAGTTCCATAACCTCAGCATCTTTGGTTTTTATTAAATAGCGATAGATTAACGATAGCCTATTAATATATTCTTTTGCTTTTTCTGGATCACTATCTATTAAAGAATCTAGTGTGTTTAAATTATTAAATAAAAAATGAGGATCTATTTGCGAACGTAATAGTTTGAGTTCGTTTTCTTTTTGTTGCTTTTCTACAGTAAGAAGCTGTGTCTGGCTCTCGTAAAACTTCTTAGTTAAAAGTAAACCAAAAGGCAATCCCATTTGATTAGCGCTTATAGATATGGATTCAATAATAAACCAAAAGGTTGAAGGAAATCGGTTCCAATCATTATCTCCAGACCAGTAACCAACAACTTTATCTATACCTCCAATAACAATCATGGCTAAAAGGCTAAAAAATATGAAATTAAAATACTTTTTTTGCTCAATAATATATTTGGGTATTAACCAATACATAAATATTGAAATTAATACAAGAATCATTATTATGTCTACTGGAAAATCTATCCAATACTCCCTTATTAATGCATGACGATCATAATAATCTAAAGTCTGCATTGCAATGGATATCACAAAATAGATAATCAATAATATATAATCGGATTTGTTTAGTTTGGTGTTCATTTATTTATTATCAAAGTGCTTTTATTTACCTCTAATTTAATTCCTTTTTTAAACTTATAAGCTATGGTAAGAGTAATTACAAGGATAATAGTAATAATTCTAAAAACATTAGCATATGTGCCTCCAAATGCGTTATCAGCTACGGAGAATAGCATCCAAAATAAGTTCATAAATAGATGTAAAAAAATAGAAACCCATAAATTATTATCCCATTCCACATAAACCCAAGCAAATAAAATTGCTCCTAAAAAAGTAGTTAAAAAAACGCCTATTAATGTTGATAATTCTTGACTCTGATAGAGGTGTCCTAAAGCAAAAATTAATGCTCCAAATATTATTGAAGGAAAAAAACCAATTTTAGTAAATCTATAAATTTGACCAAAAAGAATTCCTCTAAAAAACAGTTCTTCAATAAAGGCGGCAATAAAAGCTCCTCTTAAAATTTTAGTAAAAGTAATTTCAGAATTAAGATCAAAAACTATAAAATATCCAATAAACATTGGAGATGTACATATCAAAGAAAACAATAATGCCTTTTTAATGGATTTGTTAAGTCCTAGGTTTTTGATAAAGTTTTTGAAATCATGAATTAAACCAACTCCTATAAATAAAGGTATTCCAATAATCAAATCAGTGACAAAATGACTAATTCCAATATTCTTTATGTTTAAATTAATCCAATTTATCAAGTCGGAGTAAAAGAAATGTCTCAAAGCAAAAGAAAGACCAAAAGAGGCTAGAGTTAGCAATATAATTTTAAATGTTTTATCCATCTCTAATTAATTATTATCATCAATTCTATTTTCTTCATCTTTAGAAGCATTACTTCTGTTCTTCTTTTTTCCATATTTAGAACCAAAACTATACGTTGCTCTTAACTGAATATTTTGTCTTGATTGATTACTTTCCACATCTGCTTGTAAATTATTATAGTTAATTTCGCCTATAAAACCTCTGTTTAGCATTTTGTTGAAGCCTAAGTTTAGTTTTAGCCTTTCGTCTAAAAGCTTTTTTCCAAAAGAAAAATCTAATCCTGCAAACCAGTCTGTGTCTATACCACCTTCTAAAGCTCCTGTGCCATAGTTTGCACTAAGTTCTGCGCTAATTTCAAATGGCAACTCGTAACTAGCCTGAGAAAACCACATTAAACTCCATTTGTCTAAGTTTAAATTATTTGGGTTAGACTCAAACTTATTATAATTTACAATAAAACCAGTATAGCCTTCTACTCCTTTAATAAAACTTAAAGGTCCAAATAACCTAAAGTTCCAGTTTTTACTGTCTGATAAATTAATAGTCGTTCTACTAATTTCGGCTGTATTATTATTTTGAGATATAAACTGAAACATAGCGTCTTCAGTTTCGCTATAACCAACCGTAAAAAAAGGTTGTCCATCGTAGGTTAAATTAAACTGATAATTATTAGTAAAAGCAGGCCTTAAATTTTCGTTCCCAACGTCGGAGGATAATGGGTCGTAATAGGTTACAAATGAATTTAAAGTATTATAATTTGGGCGTCTTATTCTATAACTATACGCTAAACTACCGCTTAAGTTTTTGTTTATTTTTCTACTAACTGAAGCACTTGGAAATACTTTAGAAATTTTACGTTCTCGCGTTTCGTTATTACTGCTTGATGTGCCTTTAGTGTTACTATCTTCAAAACGTAATCCTCCAGAAAATGACCAATTTCCTTTGGTTAAATTAAGTTTAGAATATAAAGCAAAAACAGTTTCATCTACTAAAAAGCGGTTGCTTGCATTTGCGTTAAAATCAAAATTTCCGTTATTGTTTTCGGTAAAAGACATTAAATCGCTATCTGTATTTACTTGCGAATATTTACTACCAAAACTGAGTTTAAAATCTTCAGAAAACAGTCTAGAATAATCTGCTTTATAGGTTTTAATTTGATACTCTTCATCTTGTAAATAACGTTGATTTGTGTATGGAATAGTACTTCCTGAAAGTGAAGAAATAGTATTTTTATTAGTGTTAGAATAATCTACAAAATTAAAATCTATATTAAGTTTGTGAGCATCTGTTTTAAACTCATAATATGGGTTTACATTAAAAACAATTTGGTCTCTATCATAAGTGTTTTGAGATAGTAAAAAGTCTGTTGCTGTTCCACTAGTAATTATGTTTGAGCTTTGAGAGGTTCTATCGGACTTGGTTGTGTTTCTTCTAACACCAATTCCGATAGCATTATTATCGTTTATGTAATAATCTACGCTACCTCCTAATCTAATACTTTGTGGATTATAAGGCTCTATTGTAGCTTGATCGAAAGTGCTATTTTCAACAGTTCTTTTAATAAATAACTCTTCTCGCCAAGTAGGACTTGAATACCCAATACTTGTTTGCCAATTTAATTTGTTTTTATAGCTCGCTATAGAAGCACTTGTTCCAAACTCTACACCTTCGTCTTCACCAACCCAACCCACAACATTACCATGTGTACCTAGTTTTACATTTTTCTTTAAAATAATGTTTATTATTGGTCCTGAGCCTTCTGCATCGAACTCTGCTCCTGGTTGTTCTACTAGCTCTACTCTTGCTATATTATCGGCTGGCATGTCGCGAAGCAAAGTGTCCATGTCCATATACTCGGTAGTTTTGCCATCTATTAAAATTCTAATATTACTTTGTCCTGCGTAGCTTATTCCGTTATTGGTTACAATAACTCCTGGAACACGCTTCATTACATCTTGTAAATTAGAGTTTAACATTTCTGAATTTTCTAAATCTACTATTAGCTTTTCTGCTGTTTGTCTTATAACTGGTCGTTTACTTTTTATAACAACTTCTCCCAGAGTTTGGGCTTCTTCTTTTAAAGTGAAGTTTACCGTTTTTGATTCTTGTGTGATTTGAAAAATTTCGCTCTTTTCGGTTTTAAAACCTAATAAAGAAATTTCTAAACTATAATTACCTTGCTCTAGATTTTTAAACTCGTACTTTCCGTTGTCATCACTAACGGTTCCTGTTAAAGGATTAGTGCTTCCATCTTTATAAATAAGAACATTAGCAAAAGGTTGTGGTTGATTGGTGTCGTCTAAAATAGTTCCGTTTATGCTTTGCGCGAAACTTAGCGTAGTTCCGAAAAGGAAAGACAGAATAATTAATACATTTAATTTCATAATCGATTCGTTAAAGATTGATGAAGTAAATATATACTCATCATTCTTTTAAACGAAACGTAATATGCCGAAATGGGCTAAAAAGAAGATGAACTGGTTTTATTAGAATTTAATAAACTATAGTTTACTCTCTATTAACGACATATAATCTTCAACAGTTCCACTTTTTGTGTCTATAAAATCGTTGTTATTACCATAAGGTCTGTATTTACTTGTTGGTGTAACAGAAAACAAACCTACTGTAGTTGTTTTGGTTGCTGCTGCTAAATGCATAATGCCACCATCTCCTCCAACAAACAGCTCTGCATTTGCAATTACTGCCGCAATTTCTCTAATATCTTTACTATAAAAAGAACCCGCTTTAAAGTCTATTTGAGATACGTTTTCTGCAGGTAAAACTTCTAGAATATTATAAGTGTCCCCAAATTTAGCTTTTAAGGCAGTATAAAAAGTACTCCACCACGCTTTAGAATAACATTTATTACCTGTAGCAAATGTGAAAATTAATATGGTTTTTTTAGATGAATCAATAACCGAACGGTTCAAAACGCCTTTACCATTTAAAATTTCGTTTTCTGTAAGTTTTAAATCTAAATTAGAAATAGGGTCTGTACTTATTGCATAGCCAATTTGCTGTAAATAGTGCCTTAAAAGATACACATTGTTTTTAGCCATGTGATAGTAATCGTCTTCAAATGCTCCTGTTTCCTTTTCTAGTGTTCCATAAACTTTATATTTAGCATTAGATAAATAGGTTAAAATTCTTCCAGAAGACGATCCTTTGTCTCCACTTATTACTAAATCGTACTTTTTTATTTTAACCGAAAAAAAGATTTTTAAATATCTAAATAACTCTTTAAATGGTTTTTTAGGTAGAATAATTATATTATTAACATTTTCATATTCTTGAAATACCGGTTTAGCAACTCCTCCTTTTACAATAAGATCTATTTTACAATCTGGGAAAGATTTTATTAATTCTTGTAATAAAGGCGTAATTAAAAGCATATTGCCAAGCCTTTGATTTGGACGACAAATTAGAATCTTACTAATTTTTGTTTTTTTTGTTCCTTTTACTTTTTTATTAAAATGAGATTTACCAATATCTCGAGTAAGCTTTGGCATTATCTTTTGTCTAATTGAATCGAATTTTAATAAGGTCATTTTGTTAAATAAAGTTATTGAGTTAAAATGATAAATAAAGTAAAATATAATGAACTAATGCTATTTCAAATACACTTACCTACTAGAATTAAATAATTATGCTTCTTCATTAGCGACCTCTTCAACATCGAAAGGTTTTCCTAAATACACTAAATGCCAATTTTCTCCTATGTCTTCAATGTCTTTATTATAAGAAGAAATAATCTGTATTTCGGATGCTTCATTTTTAATAAATAAAGGAATAATGTCTTTGTCGTTATTAGACATTTCAATTAAGCTATCGTAATGTGCTTTATCTCTTAATTCTATTTCCTGAATACTTGGATATTTTCTAGTTACATTACTAAGCGTAGTAAAATCGTCTGTATGTGAAAACAATCCTTCTTTAGGGTTGTTTTCTCCATCTTGCATCTCGTCTACACTAACCAATCTAAATGATCCATTTTCACCAAATTGTTTGCTAAATTTATTAATAGCATACTTATTTATGTCACTACTTCCTGTTAAAGCCATTAAATAACCAACATCGTTTAGTTCTATATTATCCATTAAAGTGTCCGAATAAATATTAGTATTAAATGCTTCTAAGCCTAATTCTTTTGCTTTTTCAATATTACTTTGATTACTGTCTATTAATACAACATGCCTTCCATTAGACTCTAAATAATGACCAATTAATCGCGATACTTTAGATGCACCAACAATTAAAATTCCATTCGATTTTATTAAAAACACACCAACCAGTTTAGCAAATAATCGCGCAGTTGTTGCGTTTAATAATACGGTTCCTAGAACAATCATAAATACCAAGGGTGTTATATATTCTGCTCCTGGTACTCCTTCTTTTGCTAACTTTAATCCAAATAACGAAGCAATACCTGCAGCTACTATTCCTCTTGGTCCAACCCAACTAATAAATATTTTTTCATTTAATTTTAATGTTGAACCATGTGTACTCAAAAACACACCAATTGGACGAATAATAAAAACAACAACAGCAAATAATATTGCTGTATTCCAATTGTAAATTAAATATAAATCACTCATATTTATATTAGCAGCTAAAAGAATAAATAAGATAGAGATTAATAAAATACTTAACGATTCTTTAAAGTAAAGAAGTTCTTTTAAATAAGGAGCATTAGAGTTCCCTAAAACCATACCCATAACTACAACAGCAAGTAATCCAGATTCATGTGCAAAAGTATCTGCTAAGACAAAAACACCTAAAACAGCAGCTAGTGCAAATACATTTAAGAGGTAATGTGGTACTAAGTTTTTATTGATAATAAAATTCATGGCATGTGCAAAAGTAAAACCAAAAGTAGCTCCAAACAATACAATTTTACCAAATTCTATTAAAGCTGTTTTTGTAAACTCTCCTCCTCCATCAACAGTAATAAACTCAAAAACCAAAACGGCTACTAATGCGCCTATTGGGTCTATTAATATGCCTTCCCATTTTAATACAGTCGATATATCTTTTTTTAAAGGAATGTTTCTTAAAATTGGTGTAATAACTGTAGGGCCAGTAACAATAATAAGCCCAGAGAATAAAAAAGAAATTTCCCAACTTAAATAAAAAGTGTAATGTGCTGTAACTGCTGCACCAAAGAAGGTAACCATAGATCCTAAAGAAATTAACTTTGTAATTACAGGTCCTACATTTTTTATTTCGCTCATTTTAAGCGTTAATCCGCCTTCAAAAAGAATAATACTTATAGCTAAAGACACAAAATAAAATAGGCTTTCTCCTGGAAATAATCCTTCCTCTCCATTCCAAATAGGTTCAATCCATTTGGTGCCATCTTCGCTTAAAAACTCTGCAGCAATAGGTCCTACTAAAAGGCCTATTAAAATTAAGGGTAAAATAGCTGGAATTTTAAATTTCCAAGCAACCCATTGTGCCAATATTCCTAGAATAATAATACCTCCTAATTCTACCATATAATATTGCTTATATATTTAAAATGCTAAAGTTAAAAATATTTGAATCATTTCTTTGTCTCTATCAACATTACTTCAATGTTTGTAAGGTAATACGAAAAAAACTATCTTCACTTTTTTAGAAATTATTTTAAAGTGATTCAAAAACCATTCAAAACCATAGGCTTAGGTATTGCCTTCTCTCCAAATTTAAAAGCGAACCTTTATGAGGCTGCGCGTTTAGCACTATATTTTGAATGTAAACTGGTTTTAATTCACGTTGGAGATGAATCTGAAGACAAATTAAAGACCTTAAAAGTTATTCTAAATACTTTTAAAAAGGACAATTTAGATTACGAGGTTATTTTTAAACCAGGAGAACCTGTTGAAGTAATTTTAGGTGCTTCCGAAGAAAAAAAAGTAGACTTATTAATTATTGGTGCTGCAAAAAGAGAAAAATTATTTACCTATTACGTGGGTTCTATTGCACGAAAAATTACACGACAAGCAAAATGTTCTTTATTATTACTTATAAAACCTTCTATAGAACGCTTACCATGCCAACACATTGTCGTTAATGGTTTAATAGATCCTAAAACCGAACAAACAATAGCTACTGCTTTCTATGTTGGGTATAAATTAAAGTCCGAAAAACTAACTATTGTTGAAGAAATAAAGCAAAATGAAATTGCTGTTAAGGTTGATGATGATAAGTCTCTTAGAAAATCAACGATTCTAAAAGAAAGACTTAGAAATCGTGAACGCTCTAGAGTCAATCATATTATAGAAGATATTCCAGAGGAGTTTACTAAAAATATTGTAATAAAATCACAACCTATTTTTGGAACACAAGGGTATTCTATTGGACATTACGCACAAATTGCAAGAGCCGATTTATTAATCATGAATGCACCTACAAAAATGACTTTTTGGGATCGTTTATTCCCACATGACATAGAACATATTTTAACCGAATTACCAACCGATGTTTTAATTATTCAATGAGCCCAAAAAAGAATAACATAAAACTATTTTTTAAAACATTACCAAAAAACATTTTTTCTGGTTTTGTAGTAAGTCTTATTGCTTTACCTTTAGGATTGGGCTTAGCAATGGCAAGTGAAGCACCACCAATTTCTGGTGTTATTGCTGCTGTTATTGGCGGTGTTTTAGTTTCTATTTTAGGCGGAAGTAATGTTACTATTTCTGGACCAGGAAACGGTCTAGTTGGTGTGCTATTAGTTGCTATTTCTACATTAGGGATCGAAAGTGCCTACGCTGCAATAATTTGCTCTGGAGCCCTGCTTTTAATACTTGGTTTCTTACGTTTAGGAAAACTAGCCGATTTTTTTCCATCTTCTGCAATACAAGGCATGCTAGCAGCAATTGGACTTATTATTTTAGGAAAACAATTTCATATTATGCTTGCGCATCGTATAAAACGAGAAGACACTATAGACTATCTTTTAGAGATTCCGTTTACAATAAACGATGCAATTCATTATAATAATACAGGACTACTTTATGCAGCAGCAGCAGGAGTAATAAGTTTTGTTATTATGGTTTTTTACTCAAAAATTAGAAATAAGTACTTACAACTTATTCCTGCTCCAATGTGGATTGTTATATTATCGATTGCATTTAGTTATTACTTTGAACTGATTGCGCATGAAAGCAACCCAATTGCTCTTGAATATATGATATCTGGTATCCCAGAATTTTCTGAAATTATAGAACAGCTTCCAACAGTAAATTTTAGTAAAATTGGTACATTGCCATTTTGGACAAGCGTTTTAGCTTTAACCTTAATTGCAAGTATAGAATCTTTATTAAGTATAAAAGCTGTAGATAAACTTGATCCACAAAAACGCCGTAGTAATGTAAATCGAGATTTAAAAGCACTTGGTTTAGCAACTGTTGGAAGTGGTTTTTTAGGTGGATTAAACGTAGTTACTGTTATTGCAAGAAGCTCTGTAAACGTTAATAATGGTGCTACTAACCGTTCTTCAAACTTTTTTCACGCCACTTTTTTAGTGATTTTTATAGTGCTTTTTAGTTCGCAATTACAGCGTATTCCTTTACCAGCTTTAATGGCTATTTTGGTTTACACAGGTTACAAATTAGCATCGCCAGAAAACATTAAAAAGATTTTTAGAATTGGTAAGGAGCAGCTTATTATCTTTTTTGTTACTCTTTTTGTAACACTTAAAATTGGTCTCATTTCTGGAATTCTATCTGGTGTTTTTGCTACTTTTATTCTTCATTTAATTATAAATAAAAATTTTTCTCTCTTTGGAAGAAACCTAATGAAGCCTAACGTATTAATGTTCCAAGAAGAAGGAAATTACTATGTAAGTGTAAAGCATTTTTGTAGCTTTTTAAATTTCTATAAATTAAAAGCAAAAATAGATGCAGTTCCAGAAACCGAAGATGTAATTGTAGATTTTTCACTTTGTAAATTTGTAGATCATACAGTCATGGAAAACCTTAATAATTATCAAGAATTGTTTACCAAAAGAGGAGGTCATTTTGAGGTGCTTGGTCTGGATTTACATGATACAGATTCTAAACACCCTTTTGCTTTGCGTCGTTTACTACCAGTACCAAATGTTATTAAAAAGAGTTTAACACGTCGCCAAACAACTATAGAGGAATTAGCTAAAGATTACCACTTAAATTATGTGTCTAAAAAAGAAAGAGACACTCATTTTTTAGATAATTTCCTGTTTTTTAGAACTAAGAAAATTAATTATATCTACAATCAATTAACGAATAAAAATGAAGCACTAAACACTTTCGATATCGAGTTTTCTGAAGGTGAGTTCATAGCAAAAGAAGTCATCCGCTCAACCATGCTTCATATAAAATTAGATAAAAGCATTCCAGAATTTACTTTAGATCGTGAAGGTTTTCTTGAAAAAGTATATGCTTTTGCTGGCTTTAAAGATATTCCTATTGCAAACCACACAGATTTCTCTAATAGATTTTACTTACTTGGTGAAGATACAGAAGCTATACAACACTTTTTTACTGATGAAATCACACATTTCTTCGAGAGTAACCCATACTATCACGTAGAATCTAATGGCCACGATTTACTTATTTTTGGTCGCGAAAGACTAGCAAGTATTAAAGAAATTAAAGCGCTTTACGATTTTGGTAAACGTTTACAACAAGTAGTTTCTTAATAAAATCTTAACACTTACTAACAATCCCTTTGTTTTTATTAATTTGCAGGTATGAATTTATATCCAATAAATGCTGGGAATTTTAAGTTAGATGGTGGTGCAATGTTTGGTGTTGTACCAAAATCGCTATGGACGCGAACCAATCCTGCAGATAGCAATAACATGATTGATATTGCTGCGCGTTGTTTGTTAATTGAAGACGGAAACCGTTTAATTTTAATAGACACTGGAATGGGAAATAAGCAAAGCGAAAAATTCTATAGTTATTATCATCTTTGGGGAGACGATACTATAGATAAATCTTTAGCTAAATATGGTTTTCATCGCGATGATATTACAGATGTTTTCATGACGCATCTACACTTCGACCACTGTGGTGGGTCTATACAATATAATAAAGATAGAACGCTATTAGAACCCGCTTTTAAAAATGCTCATTTTTGGAGTAACAAAAAACATTGGCAATGGGCAACACAGCCTAATCGTCGAGAGGTTGCTTCTTTTTTAAAGGAAAATATAATGCCAATGGAAGACAGTGGGCATTTAAAATTTACTAAACTTCCACAGAATCCTTCAGAAGACATTCTAAAAAATTCAGCCTTAGGATTCGATATTTTTTTCGCCAATGGTCATACCGAAAAGCAAATGATTCCAATGATTAATTACAAAGGTAAAACCATTTGTTTTATGGCAGATTTATTACCAACGGTTGGGCACTTGCCAATACCGTTTGTAATGGGTTACGACACAAGGCCTTTACTAACTTTAGACGAAAAAGAAAAATTCCTTAACCTCGCAGCAACTCATAATTATTACTTATTTTTGGAACACGATGCGCATAACGAAATAATTACTGTGCAGCACACTAAAAAAGGTGTGCGCTTAAAAGACTCTTTTTCAAGCAACGACATTTTTAATCTTTAAATTAACAACTAAACATTTTATAACATGAAACTAATTAATAAAACACTTTTGTTTTCTCTATTTTCAGCTGCAATTTTATCTAGCTGTGGTGGTGGAACACCAATTTTATCAACACCTGTTGAAAATATCGACACTTCACCTATAAAAGAAGCAGATTTATCTGAGGCTGAAGCTCATAATTGGGGACATTTAGATCTTGCAAAAGATACTATTCCTGGAATGAGTGTTGATAAAGCGTATAGTGAAATTATAAAAGGTAAAAAAGGTCAAAAAATTATTGTAGCTGTTATTGATTCTGGAA
Source organism: Lacinutrix sp. Bg11-31 (assembly GCF_002831665.1). Taxonomy (NCBI): domain Bacteria; kingdom Pseudomonadati; phylum Bacteroidota; class Flavobacteriia; order Flavobacteriales; family Flavobacteriaceae; genus Lacinutrix; species Lacinutrix sp. Bg11-31. Next base: position 2,899,750 of record NZ_CP025118.1, on the reverse strand, counting down.
TTGATATTTCTCATGAAGATTTAGATGGTGTACTTTGGACTAACAAAAAAGAAATTGCTGGTAACGGAAAAGACGACGATAAAAATGGTTATATAGATGATATCCATGGTTGGAATTTTCTTGGTGATGGCCACGATGAACAATTAGAATACATTCGTTTAGTAGCAAGTGGAGACACAAGTGCTCCTAGATTTGCAGAAGCTAAGACTAAATATGATACAGATTATAATGCAGCTGTAGCTGGGAAGCAACAGTATGAAGGTATTTACAACTCTGTTGAAAGCGCACACAAAACATTAGCAGCACATTTTAAAAAGGAAGATTATACTTCTAAAGAAGTAGCAGCTATTACAACTGAAGATGCTACGTTAAAAGCAGCTGTTGAGTCTGCAAATAGCATGTTTGCAAGAGGAGCTAAATCTCTTCCTGAAGTTTTAGAGCAAGTAAAAGGTGGTGTTGATTATTATGGAGACCAAGTAGCTTATAACTTAAATAAAGACTTTAAAGGAAGAACAACTGGAGATAATCCAAACGATTGGAATGATAAGCCAGGTTACGGAAACGGAAACGTTATGCCAGTAAAAAAATCTGAAAGTCATGGAACTCACGTTTCAGGAATTATTGCTGCAGAACGTAACAATGGTTTAGGAGCAAATGGTGTTGCTAATAATGTTGAAATTATGGCAATTCGTGCTGTACCAAATGGAGATGAGTATGATAAAGATGTTGCAAAAGCAATTAGATATGCAGTAGATAATGGTGCAAAAGTAATTAATGGAAGTTTTGGTAAAAGTTTTTCTCCACATGCTGACTGGGTTAGAGATGCAATAAAATACGCTAGTGATAAAGGTGTGGTTTTTGTTCATGCAGCAGGAAACTCTAGTGAAGATGTAGATACAGAGCCAAACTTTCCAGACGATAACGTAAATTATGTAGAAGTTAGTAATACTTACATTCGTGTTGGTGCATTAGCTCCTAAATATGGTACAGCTATGGTTGCAAACTTCTCTAACTACGGAAAGAAAAATGTAGATGTATTTGCACCTGGTGCAAAAATATATTCTACAACACCAGAAAACGAATACAAAACTATGGGAGGAACGTCTATGGCATCTCCTGCTGTTGCTGGTGTTGCTGCTTTAGTTTGGTCTCAATACCCTAAGTTAACAGCTGCTCAGGTTAAGCAAATTATTATGGATTCTGGTTTAGCAATAAGCGCTAAAGTAGTTGTTGGTGGTAATGGAGAAGATGTAAGACCTTTTGGAGATTTAACTAAATCTGGTAAAATGGTAAATGCATACAATGCTTTAATTATGGCTTCGCAAATATCTAAGTAAAATAATAATCTTAAAGAGCCTCAGTAGTTATTAATTACTGAGGCTTTTTTATTTAAAATATATTAAAATGAAAAAAATACTTCTTTTTAGCCTTTCGGCTTCATTGTTTTTAATGGGTTGTGGCGCATCTAAAAGTGTCTCTACTCCTACAAACTCGACTACATCATCTCAAACAAGTACAGCTTCAGCTAAATCTGCTTATTGGCAACAACATGTAGATTACAAAATGGAGATTGATATGGACGTTAATAACTACCAGTATCAAGGAAAACAAAAACTAGTTTACACTAATAATTCTCCAGATGTGTTAAACAAAGTATTCTATCATTTATTCTTTAATGCGTTCCAACCAGGAAGCGAAATGGACGCAAGACTTCAATCTATTGCAGATCCAGATGGTAGAATGGTAACAGAAGTTAATGGTAAAAAAGAAAGCAGAATTAGCACATTAAAACCTAACGAAATTGGTTACATAAATGTAACATCTCTTAAGCAAAACGGAAGTAGTGTAAAACACTTAACTGCTGGTACTGTTTTAGAGGTAACTTTAAATAAAGCAATCCAACCAGGAGAAAGTGTTACTTTCGATATGGTTTTCGATGCTCAAGTTCCTGTGCAAATTCGTCGCTCTGGTAGAAATAATGCAGAAGGTGTTGCGTTATCGATGACGCAATGGTATCCTAAATTATCTGAATATGATTTTGAAGGATGGCATGCTTATCCATACATTGGAAGAGAGTTCCATGGTGTTTGGGGAGATTTTGATTTAAAGCTAACTATCGATAAAAATTATGTTGTTGGTGGTACTGGATATCTTCAACCTAATCCTGTTGTAAAAGGAGACAAGAAAACGCTTCATTTTAAAGCACCAAATGTTCACGATTTTACTTGGGCTGCAGATCCAGAATATATTCACGATACAATGCAAGTGCCTAATGGACCAATGCTTAATTTTTATTATAAGAAAAACTTACCTGCCGAAAACTTAGAAAACTGGAAAAAACTTCAGCCTAAAACGGTTGAAATGATGCAGTATTTTAGTGAAAATATTGGCAAATACCCTTATGATCAATACTCTGTTATTCAAGGTGGAGATGGTGGAATGGAATATGCAATGTGTACTTTAATTACTGGTAAACGTAAATTTGGTAGTTTAATGGGTGTTACAGCTCACGAAATGGCACACACATGGTTTCAGTTCTTATTAGCAACAAACGAAGGGAAACACGAGTGGATGGACGAAGGCTTTACAAGTTACATTAGTGATTATGCTATGGATTATATTAATAAAGAAAATAAAGACAATCCTGCAGCAAGCGCATACAGAGGTTATAATTATTTAGCAAAATCTGGAAAAGAGAAACCACAGTCTACTCATGCAGATCGTTACGAAACTAATATGGCTTATGGAATAACAGCTTACAATAAAGGAGAAGTATTTTTGTCTCAATTAGGTTACGTTATTGGTGAAGACAATTTAAAGAAAACTCTAAAACAATATTTTATAGATTGGTCTTTTAAACATCCAACACCAAACGATTTTATTCGTGTAGCAGAAAAAGTATCTGGTTTAGAATTAGAATGGTATTTAACAGACTGGACTATGACTACAAATACTATAGATTATGGCGTAAAAAACATTGAAGGTAACACAGTAACTTTAGAGCGTATTGGTGAAATGCCAATGCCTATAGATCTTGAAGTTACGTATACAGATGATTCTACAGAAAGTCTTTACATTCCTCTACAAATGATGCGTGGAGAAAAGCCAACAACAGCAACTACAATTGCAGATTGGGCTTGGGCTCACCCAACATATACTTTTAAAGCTAAAAAAGCTGTAAAAAGTGTAGAAATTGATGCTAAAAATGTAATGGCAGATATTAACAAAGATAATAATAAGAAGTAATTACATTTTAAATTATAAGCTTAAAGCCTCATCTATAGATGAGGCTTTTTGTTTTTCAAAATGTTAAGTTTCTAAGTGATGTTGTATATTAGCTTCTTAATTACGCTAATTAAAATCTAGAATTCGCAATAGTTGTTACAATGAAGCTCACCTACAATAAACACGAAAAATTAAAAAGCCAGAAAACCATCGAGAAATTATTTCTTGACGGAAACTCGGTTTCGGCATATCCTTTGCGGTTAGTCTATTTAAAACATGGAGATTCTAGAAAGGTTGGTGTTTCGGTTAGTAAGCGAAATTTTAAACTTGCAGTAGACAGAATTCGTATAAAACGCTTGCTTCGTGAAGCTTATAGACTAAACAAAACCATGTTAATTGATAATGAAGTTAACGATTATACGTTAATGATTTTATATATTAGTAAAGATATGCCTGATTTTGAATTGGTAGATACCAAAATGAAGAAGGTTTTAATAAAATTTACAGAAGCTATTTTTAAAAGTTAGAACAATGAAAAAACTACTAAAACAACGCGTACTCATTCCTGTATTAGCACTTACATTATTAATTACAGGTTCTGCTTTTAAAACATATAACAACGATTTTTTCGAGATTGCAAAGCAAATTGAAATATTCACTACCCTTTTTAAAGAGTTGAATATGAATTATGTAGACGAAACAAATCCTGGTGAATTAATGGATAATGCCATTAAAAATATGCTAAATGATCTGGATCCTTATACTAAATTCTATAACGAGCAAGATGTAGAAGCTGCACGAATTCAAAGAACCGGAGATTATACAGGTGTTGGAGCTCAAGTACGTATATTAAAAGACAAACTATTAATAGTAGAACCATACAAAGGTTACCCTGCAGATAAAGCAGGTTTAAAAGCAGGAGACGAAATTATTAAAATAGATGGTCAAGTTGTTGCAGATTATAAAGATGATGCAGGAAACTTACTTAAAGGTGTCCCTAATTCTTCTGCAGAAATTACATATGTAAGACAAGGTAAAACGGCAAATACAACCGTAAAACGTAGCGAAATTGAAATTGATGCTGTACCACATTTCTCTATGATTGATGAAACTACAGGTTACATTGTACTTAGAAAATTTAACGCAAAAGCGTCTCAGCAAACAGGTTATGCTTTAAAAGATTTAAAAGCGCAAGGTGCAAAAAGTGTTATTTTAGACTTACGCGGAAATCCAGGTGGATTACTAAACGAAGCGGTTAATGTTGTAAACCTATTTGTACCTAAAGGTCAATTAGTAGTAACAACTAAATCTAAAGTTAAAAAATACAATAGAACATACTATACTAAAAGAGATCCAATAGACACAGAAATTCCTGTTGTAGTGTTAATAAATGGTAGAAGTGCTTCTGCAAGTGAAATTGTTTCTGGAACCATTCAAGATTTAGATAGAGGTGTTGTTGTTGGTGCAAGAAGCTTTGGAAAAGGCTTAGTACAACGTCCTAAAAAATTAACCTATGGTACACAGTTAAAAGTTACTATTTCTCGTTATTATACACCTTCTGGTCGCTGTATTCAAGCTTTAGATTACTGGAATAAAGATGAAGAAGGAAATGCAGTACGTGTAAAACAAAAAGATTACAACGCTTTTAAAACTAAAAACGGTAGAAAGGTATTTGATGGTGGTGGTGTTTTTCCAGATGAAGCTTTAGATTACTCTAAAAACTCAGCAATTACAAAAGCTATTTTAAGCAATCAGAGTATTTTCGATTATGCTACAAAGTACTATTACAATCATCAAAACATTAGTGATATTAACAACTGGAAACTATCCGATTCAGATTTTCAAGATTTTAAAAGCTTCTTAAAGTCTTCCGATTTTTCTTTTGAAACTGAAACTGAAAAGTCTCTTAGTAAAGCTTTAGAGGTTGCTAAGACAGAGAATTTAGATGATGACATTCAACGTGATTATAATAACTTAATTCAAAATTTAAATAATTCAAAATTAAAAGCTGTAGACGATAATAAATCGCAACTAATGGGTTTATTAAGCGACGAAATAATTAAGCGTTACGTTTATAGAGAAGGCTTATACGACTATTATAAGCTACATAATAAAGAGATAAAAAAGGCTTCAGAAATATTAGCTAATCCATCTAAATACGAACGCTATTTAAAATAAGAAAACTTTTAAATTCTTAAAAATTAGTATATTTAAACACCTTTTTACTAAAAATGAAATATTTAATTATCATACTTCTATTTATAACTCAGCTTGGGTTTTCTCAAAAGGAATTTACTCACGATGTCTATTTTGATACAGATAAGTATGTTGTACCATTAACAGAAGAGAATAGACTTTTACTATTTATTTCTAAGTTAGACACCATTCCTGTAGAAAAGGTTTCAATCTATGGTTTTACAGACGATAGAGGTTCTAACGAATACAATTTAGAACTCTCTCAAAATCGTGCAGATGCTATAAAAGAAATGTTTGCAGGTTATGGCATTGATCCAGATTTAATTACAAATGTTAATGGTAAAGGAGAAATACTTTTAAAGGTTTTAAATGAAGAAGAAATTCACCAAATTCGAGGTTTAAATAGAAAAGTTGAAGTTATTGTAACTAAAAAACTACCTACCAAACCTGTTGAAGATGTAATAAGTAGTGTTGATGAAAAGATTGTTTTTGAAGAAACTAACAAAGAAAAAACTACAGACGATATTAAAAAAGGCACCATAAAAAAAGGTGATAAAATTCGTTTAGATAAAATATACTTTAAGACTAGTTACAGTTATGTAACTTCAGATTCTAAGAAAACATTAGAAGCACTTGCAAAAATTATGGTAGAAAATAAAAACGTTTATTTTACTATTCAAGGTCATGTGTGTTGCACGCAAAACAGTCGAGATGCGGTTGATAAAAAAACAAGAAAACGTAATTTATCTGTAGCTAGAGCTAAATATATTTATGATTATTTAGAACGAAAAGGAGTAGATACAAGACGAATGAAATTTGTGGGTTTACGAAGAAAATTTCCTCTTGGTGGAGAACCACAATTCGATAGACGCGTAGAAATTTTAGTTACTTATGTTGGTAAGGCTAATTAAAAAAATATTAAAATATAAGTAAAAAACCATCTTAGAAAGATGGTTTTTTTTGTGCTTGTTATTTTTTACAAATCCTTTAAACGTTAATAATAACGGTTGATTGGTGTTTATGTATATTGAACGCTTTTACTTTATTTGCCTATTTGTGTTTTTAAACAATTAATAATGATAGTTGGCTATAATATTTCTTTAAAGTAAAAAGACTTACTACTTTTGCTAAATAATTTCGGTTTAAAAAAAAATTAAAAACAATATATTTCTAAGTAAATAATTTTTAGTAAGGTTTTTTACTTATCAAGTCAGCGCAATGCGCTGGCTTTTTTATTTTTTATAAAGCATCCCAATGTGTGGAATACCATCTTCTAGATACTCCTCTCCTATTTCGAAAAAGTTTAGGTTGTTATAAAAACGTTTAAGATAACATTGTGCCGAAATCTTTATTTCGGTTGTATTATAATGGTCTTTTATAGATTTTATAGACGCTTCCATAATATCGTAACCGTATTTATGTTGTCTTTCATTTTTATCGACCACTACTCTACCTATACTTGATAAATTGAAATAATCTCCTGGTTTAAATAAGCGTGTATAAGCGACTATTTTTTTATTTTTTAGGCCTATTACATGTAGTGCTTTTTGGTCTTTATTATCTATGTCTTGATAGACGCAATCTTGTTCTACCACAAAAACTTCGCTTCTTAGTTGTAGTAAGTTATATAACTCTGTAGTTGTTAATTCTTGAAAGCTTTTTACTTTAATTTCTAGCATAGTTTATAATATATTGTCAGTTCGAGTGTTTTATGAGGTACGAATAAAATGTATCGAGAGCCTTTTTGGCTAATTATAATGACTTCTCGATATAATTCGTTCATACTTTACGAATCACTCGAAGTGACAGACTTTTAATCCTGCACAATTACATCTTTAACATCGTCCTTTCCAAATTCTGGCTGAATATTAATATGGTTAATTTCAAATTTATGAAACAAGAGTTCTTCAATTTTAGAGAGAATAACATCAAACTCTGTTAAGGTAATGTTTTTTTCAAAATCTACGTGTGCTTCAAAATGAGTTTCATCTTCATTTAATTGCCAAACATGTATATGGTGCACATTACTTATGTCTTCAATAGCATTAATTTCTTTAACAATTTCATCTATAGGAATCGTATCTGGAGTAAATAACATGAGAACTTTGGTAGATTCTTTTAATAAATCTATTCCCATATAAATAAGATAAACAGCAATAGCAAATGTAAGTACACTATCTACCCAAAATAATTGATAGAATTTCATTAATAAACCACCAATTAAAACAGCCACACTTGCCATCATATCTGTTATAAGATGTAAATAAGCGCTTCTCATATTCATGTTAGATTTACTATCTTTTTTAAGAAGTAAAACACTAAATCCATTACCTAAAATAGCAATAAATGCTAACCAAATAACTAAATTACTTTCTATGGTTTGCGGGTTTTGAAAACGTTTAACAGCTTCAATAATCAATAAAATAGCAACAATTATTAAGGTTGATGCATTAATAAAAGCAGCTAAAATTTCGGCTCTTTTATAACCGAATGTTTTATGTAGAGAGGCTTTTTTTTTAGATAATTTTTCGGCTATATAACTTACAATTAAAGAGATAACATCGCTAAAATTGTGTAAAGCATCACTTAACAAAGCAAGACTACCAGAAAGCAATCCACCAATAACTTGAGCAACTGTTATTACTATATTTAATAATATAGATATTAAAAGTTTGCGTCCTCTTAGATTACTGTGATCATGCGCATGATTATGTGAGTGATTATGTGACAATTAACAAGGTATTTTATCTACACGGTTTTGATGTCTTCCACCTTCAAATTTAGTTTCTAAAAACATATCTACTATTGCAATAGCTTGTTGTAATGCAGTGTAACGTGCAGGAATACAACAAATATTTGCATTATTATGTTGTCTTGTTAGTGCTGTAATTTCTTTAGTCCAACATATACCTGCTCTAATACCTTGGTGTTTATTTGCTGTCATGGCTACACCATTTGCGCTTCCACAAATTAATATTCCAAAATCTGCTTTTTTACTTTCTACGTCGTTTGCTACAGGATGTACAAAATCTGGATAATCTACACTATCGCTAGCATCTGTTCCATGATTAGTTACTATAATACCTTTAGCTTCTAAATGCTTAATAATAGCAAATTTATAGTCTGTTCCTGCGTGATCGTTTCCTATTGAAATAGTCATAGTCGTTTTTTTAAGTTTCTAAAAAATATAGAATATAGAGTTGTGTGTATATTAAAAGTGTAAAGTTAATAATTGCTTGCAACTATTAATAAGTAATATTAATGAACTTATGTAAAAGTTTTATTTTTGATAAATACAGTAAAATTAAGATTTAAAATATTAAAAATCTTAGTGTTACTTATTATTTAAAAGTATTGAATTATAATTTAAAGTGTCTTTTATTATTAAATAGAAATCACTGTTAACAACTACACCTTTTAATAGTAACTACTTGTTAATATCTAATCACAGTTTTTTAAAACTTTTATTAGGATTATCCAATTTATTTTTCAAACCAAAATTGGTTATTAACAACCTAAAAAGTTAGCAGTTATTTTTTGGAGACTTATCATTAAAAAATTTGCACATACAAACACAAAAAAATAAAATACTTATTAAAAATTGATTGTGAATATAGGTTATTAACAGTTGTTAATAGCTTAGTTAAATACTATTAAAACCAACACTTTAATATGTTTATAAAGTGTTAGTAGAAAGAGAAAAGTTACCTACACAATCAAAAGGTATAAAAGTTATACCGCTATTCACAAGCCATCATAATCATCATTTTTTTTTTAAATTTTAAAGAAAGAATAATAATATATAATGTAAATGTGGATAAGTCTTAAAGTTAACTTAATATTAAAGAAACATAGGTTAAATATTAAAAACGTAGATTTGTATAAACTTAATTACTTATTAATACGATCACTAAGAAAATTTAAAGTGAAAACGATTAACTCTTCTCTATAAGAATTAAGTTAAAAATAAATAAGATTCCTTTCTTCAAAGGGATTAATTACATTACAAATTAAATGACAAAAAAGAAACACAGGAAACCTTCACATAACAAGATTTCCAACCTTACAAATACAATTCTTAGTATTTTAAAAAAAGATAGAAACAAAGCATTCAACTACAAACAAATTGGAGCTATACTAGATGTTAACGATGCTAGTAGTCGTAACCAAATTATAAAAAAATTAGCAGAACTTAAAGCCAAAGAAGAAATTAAAGAAATCGATCGTGGCAAGTTTCAGATAATTAATAATACAGTATATCACACAGGTATTTTTGATGCTGCACAACGTGGTAACGGTTACGTTATTTGTGATGATTTTGAAGACGATATTTACATTGCTTCAAACAATGTAAACAAAGCTTTAAATGGTGACGAAGTAGAATTATATGTTTACAAGCGTAAAAAAAGTGGTAAACAAGAAGGTGAAATTACTAGAATAATTAAACGTGCAAAAACAGAGTATGTAGGTATTATTCAAATTCATGCTAAAAAGAATTTCGCTTTTGTAGTAGTCGATGGTAATAAAATGAAAACAGACATTTTTGTACCTATCAATAAAACAATGAATGCTAACGATGGAGATAAAGTATTAGTCTCTATGGAAGAATGGCCAGAAAAAGCCGATTCTCCAAACGGAAAAGTAATTAAAGTTCTAGGAAAAGCAGGAGAACACAATACCGAAATTCATGCCATTTTAGCCGATTACGGTTTGCCTTACGAATTTCCGAAAGAAGTTGAAGACTTCGCAAATAATATAGATTTAAACATTAAGCCAGAAGAAATAGCTAAGCGTCGCGATATGCGAAAGGATTTAACTTTTACTATAGATCCTAAAGATGCTAAAGATTTTGATGATGCTTTATCGTTTACCGTTTTAGAAAATGGTAATTACGAAATAGGAATTCATATTGCAGATGTTTCACATTATTTACAAGAAGGAACCCTTCTGGATGATGAAGCTTATGAGCGTGCAACCTCTGTTTATTTAGTAGATAGAGTAGTACCAATGTTACCAGAAGTACTTTCTAATGGTGCATGTTCATTACGTCCACATGAAGAAAAATATACATTTTCTGCTGTTTTTGAATTAAATAGTAAAGCCGAAATTAAAAACGAATGGTTTGGTAGAACAGTAACATATTCTGATGCACGTTTTGCATACGAAGAAGCTCAAGCTATTATTGAAAATAAAAATAATACTATTCCTGCCGAAGTTTCTTTAACAGGAAAAGAATACAAAACAGATCAAGCGATTGCAGATGCTGTTTTAAAAATGGACGAACTAGCAAAAATTATGCGTGGAAAACGTATGCGTGATGGTGCTATTTCTTTTGATAAAGTTGAAGTAAAATTCGATTTAGATAAAGAATCTAATCCAGTAGGTGTATTCTTTAAAACCAGTAAAGATGCTAATAAGCTAATTGAAGAATTTATGCTTTTAGCAAACCGAAAGGTTTCAGAATTTATAGGAAAACAAAAACCAGAGAAAACATTTGTTTACAGAGTGCATGATGAGCCAAATGAAGAGAAATTAATGGCTTTACAAGGCGTTGTTTCTAAATTTGGGCACAAGCTTAACTTTAATAGTAAAGAAGGTATAGCATCGTCTTTAAATAAGCTATTAAGTGATGTTCAAGGTAAAAAAGAACAAAATTTAGTAGATACTTTAGCTATTAGAACCATGTCTAAAGCAGAGTATACTACAAAAAACATTGGTCATTACGGTTTAGCTTTCGATTATTACAGTCACTTTACATCGCCAATTCGTCGTTATCCAGATGTTATGGCACATCGTTTATTACAACGTTATTTAGATGGAGAAAAATCTGCCAATGCAGATGTTTACCAGGAACGTTGTAAACACTCAAGTAATATGGAATATTTGGCAACTAAAGCCGAAAGAGATTCTATTAAGTACATGCAAATAAGATTCATGCAAGATCATCAAGATGAAGAATTTGTAGGTGTAATCTCTGGTGCTACAGATTGGGGAATTTACATAGAAATTGTTTCTAATAAATGTGAAGGTATGGTAAGAACACGTGATATTAAAGGTGATTATTACGAGTTCGATAAAGAACAATTTGCTTTAATTGGTAAAAAAACAAAAACCATGTACCAACTTGGAGACGAGGTTATTGTTAAAGTTAAAAATGCAGATTTAGTAAAACGTCACTTAGATTTCGAATTAATAGGAAAACCAGAAGCATAAGGTTATTGCGAGGAGGAACGATGTGTCTCTTCTAGTTATTCTTATTTTTTTATCATAATTGTATCGAGAAGTTTTTTATAAAATATAAACTTCTTGATACAATTTTTTCATGCTTCAAAAATCACTTAAAGTGATACGCTGTAACTTTTTACTAAACTAGTCTACTAATAATAAAACATAAAAATTATGATACTAACAACAACAAACTCAATAGAAGGTTTTAAAATAATCGATTATAAAGGTATTGTAACTGGAGTAGCAGTAAATAGAAAGCAAACTGGAATGTCGTTTAGTATGACTAAATATTACGATTCTTTAGAAAGTAATATTGAAGAAATAAAAGAAGTAGGTTTTCAAAAACTAAAAGACAATGCTAAAAAGTTAAATGCAAATGCAGTTGTAGGAATTAATGTTGATATAGAAACTTTTGCAACTTCAGGAATTCTTATGATTTCTGTAACAGGAACAGCTGTACATGTAGTTTCAGAAAAATAATGTTGCAAAACTGTAACATTTTTATTTTTTAGTACTCTTTAAAGAAACACTATTTACAATGAAAAAATTTGCATCAATATTATTTATTTTTATATCACTTTCTGTCTTTTCTCAAAATCCAAAAGAGATTAATGTAGGAGATTTTACAACCGTTAAAGTTTACGATTTAATTCATATTAGCTTGGTTAAATCTGAAGAAAACAAAGTTATTGTCTCTGGACAAGATGCAGACGATGTAGAAATAATAAACAAAGATGGTACTTTAAAAGTACGCATGAAATTAGAACGTACTTTCGATGGTACTAAAACATTTGTAGCTGTACATTACAAAAAGATAGAAGTTATAGATGGAAATGAAGGTGCCAAAATTTTTGGTAACGAGCTAATTGTACAAGATAAAATAGAACTTCGTGCACAAGAAGGTGCAATTCTTAAAATTGGATTAGACGTTAAAAACTTAGAAGTAAGAGCAGTTTCTGGAGGTATTATTGAAACTAAAGGAAAAGCGAAATCTCAAGAGATAACTATTAACAGTGGAGGAATTTACCAAGGTCGTGAGTTTATAACAGATAACACTAAAGTTAAAGTTAGTGCTGGAGGAGAAGCAGATGTTAATGCTAGCGAAACAGTAGATGCTAGAATTACTGCAGGTGGAGATATTTATATCTACGGAAACCCTAAAAATGTAAAGAAAAAGCAAACTTTTGGTGGTAGAATAAAGATGAAAGACTAGAGTTTAAACATTACATTAATATACTAAGAGCTTCAGATTTATCTGAAGCTCTTTTTGTATAAACTCATATCTAACACACTAAAAACAGTTAATCCTTTACTTTAATCACATAATTTCTTTACTTTGTATTAACACTTACCTTTTTTTCTATGATTGAAGATATCCAGGCAGCAATACCATTAGGCTTTTTTTTAGCTTTCATGATTGGTCCTGTTTTTTTTGTACTCATTGAGACTAGTGTAATAAAAGGTTTTAGAGCTGCTTTAGCATTCGATTTAGGCGTTATTGTTGCAGATATACTATTTATTGCCATCGCTTATTTTTCAAGTTTTCAATTATTAGAAAACTTAAGTAACCAACCTGGTCTTTATGTTTTTGGAGGTACTATATTGGCTATTTATGGTTTTATAATTTTCTTTAAAAAACAAAAAAAGGAAGTTGTTGATACTACAGAACTAGTAAAACCTAAAACAAACTACATTTCATTATTTATTAAAGGTTTCTTTCTTAACTTTATTAACATTGGAGTTTTAGTTTTCTGGTTAGGAATTATAATAGTTGTTGGACCTAATTTAGATAATGATCCTAATAGATTTATTGTCTTTTTTGGTACCATGATTGGTGCATATTTTGTAACAGATTTATTTAAAATATTACTTGCAAAACAATTAAAAAATAAACTCACACCTAAAGCTATTATTAAAGTTAAACGTTTTCTTGGTCTTATTTTAGTAGTTTGCGGAACGGTTCTTATTGTAAAAGGTTTTCTTCCAAAAGATAAATTGAATCCTCAAGAAATCTTCGAAAAAATAGAAGAGAAAACACATTAATAAACGCTTTTTTTAATGGAATCTCAAGAACAGATTAGACTTAAATATTGCAACAAATGCATTAATAAAAAGGTAGACGATCGTTTTGGGACACTTTGTGGTTTAACAGGACAAAAACCAAATTTTAAATATACTTGTAAAGATTATAGTAAAGGGAAACCTAAAGCTACTTTTAAAGCCTCTACAAAGCCTAAAAGACAAAATCAACCCTATATTAAACAAAGTAGAAAAAAAGTTAAAAGTAAAAGCCCATTATGGATTGGTGGCTCTATTGTATTAACAGTAATTATTTTTGTTTTTAAAATTGGACGTACTGTTTCTAGTTTAAGTAGTGATAATTCAAGCACTTCACAATATGAACTCGATTACCTTAAACAGTTAGAAAAAGCAAAAGAAAGGCGAAATAAAGTAGCAACCATAAATTACTTAAGCCCTAATAATAGTAAAGCCGAATTTTCAAGAAAAATGGAAACCGACACTGTTATTATTTTAAATGCTAAAGTTAAATTAAAGCTTCCAAAACGATTTAGATTAACTATTTATAGTGAAGACAACGAACTCCCAATAAAAGCAACATCTAGAGGTTATTATTTTATTTGTAATAAATTAAAAATAGATAAAAATCAAGACCAGTTAGAGCAGTGGAAAGCATTTAGAAGGCAATTAATAGATAAATATCCAGGCAGTACATTAGTTGTAAAGAAACTATTAACTGTTAATACAATTACAAACGATTTAGACAGAATAGATTTTGAAATTAAAAATAGTTCTAAAACCAATGTAATAGGAACCGCTAGAATAGTAGATTATAATAATGAGCGTTACTTTTTTCAGTTAATATCAGATGCATCAAATGCAGACCATACAATTACTAATAAGTATTTAAGGTATTATGTTAAAGTGAAATAATTTTTTTTGGCTAAAAACAGTACTATAAATTTATCTAAAATTTAAACATAAAAAAAGAGCTACTTTTTCAAGTAACTCTTCTTTGAGGTGTCGAGCAGATTCGAACTGCTGTAGATGGTGTTGCAGACCACTGCCTAGCCACTCGGCCACGACACCTTAATTAAGACAGCAAATATAAAAATATTTACCATTCTAAACTATATTGATTAACTTTTTCTTTTTTCAGTTAATTCAATAGTAACCATTTCAACGTCTCCACTAATAGGTGGATTAATTTTACTTACAGAAACAGTTGCTATACTAACTTGTTTAGCTTCAGATAATATACGTCTTAAAATACGTTTTGCAACATGCTCTAAAAGTGCACTTGGAGTAGCCATTTCTTCTGCTACAACTTTATTTAAAAAAACGTAATCTACAGTATCGTTAAGAGCATCAGAACTTGCACTTTTCTCTAAATCTGCTTTTACTTTTAAATCTACGCGATAATCACTTCCAATAGCTGTTTCTTCTTTTAAACAACCATGATTAGCATGTATGCGGATATTTTCAACTTTAATTATTCCCATTTTCTTTATTTTGAATGGCAAATGTACTCAAAAAAGAGGCTTTAAATAATTATAAATGACTTCCAATTTGTTTCAGAATAAAATTAACTAATTTTACAATCTGTTTTTAAATTGATTTAATTGAGAAAAAACGTCTCGATAGTATCGATATTTCTATTAAAACGGTCATTCTCGTGAAAACGAGAAAGTAAATAATCAATACCAGTAAAGAATAAAATATATGTCTACAGAAGCAAAATCGCTCAACTTTTTAGAGCACATTATAGAAGAAGATTTAGCAAACGGTTTATCTCAAGATAAACTACGTTTTCGTTTTCCACCAGAGCCAAATGGTTATTTACACATTGGTCACACAAAAGCTATTGGTATTAGTTTTGGTTTAGGTGAAAAATATAATGCACCTGTAAATCTTCGTTTTGATGATACAAATCCAGCAAAAGAAGAGCAGGAATATGTAGATGCTATTAAAGAAGATGTCTCTTGGTTAGGCTATAAATGGGCAGAAGAGCGTTACTCGTCAGATTACTTTCAAGAACTTTACGATTGGGCAATTTTACTTATAAAAGATGGTAAAGCGTATATAGATTCTCAGTCTAGCGAAGCCATGGCAGAGCAAAAAGGAACACCAACACAACCAGGAGTAGATGGACCTTTTAGAAATAGAACAGTAGAAGAAAACCTTGCAATTTTTGCTAAAATGAAAGCCGGAGAATGTAATGAAGGCGAACATATTTTACGTGCTAAAATAGACATGCAACATGTAAATATGTTAATGCGAGATCCAATTATGTATCGTGTATTAAAAAAGGACCATCATCGTACAGGAAGCGATTGGTGTATTTACCCAATGTACGATTGGACGCATGGTGAAAGTGATTATATAGAACAAGTTTCTCATTCATTATGTTCATTAGAATTTAAGCCTCATAGAGAACTTTACGATTGGTTTAAGGAACAAGTATATGGTTTTGCAGAAAACAAGTACCCAATGCAACCAAAACAACGTGAATTTGCACGTTTAAACCTTACTTATACTATTATGAGTAAACGGAAGTTGCTTAAATTGGTAGAAGATGGTGTGGTTTCTGGATGGAACGATCCAAGAATGCCAACCATTTCTGGTTTACGTCGTCGTGGTTATACACCACAATCTATTAGAAAATTTGTAGAAACAGTTGGTGTTGCTAAACGCGAAAATTTAATAGATGTTTCACTTTTAGAATTCTGTATTCGTGAAGATTTAAACAAAAAAGCAGACAGAGTAATGGCTGTTTTAGACCCTATAAAAGTAGTTATTACTAACTATCCAGAAGATAAAGAAGAATGGCTTGAAGCCGAAAATAATCAAGAAGACGCTAGTGCTGGTTCTAGAAAAGTACCTTTTTCTTGCGAATTATATATCGAGAAAGAAGATTTTAAAGAAGAAGCAAGTAGTCAATTTTTTAGATTAAAATTAGGAGGAGAGGTTAGGTTAAAGAACGCTTACATTATTAAAGCTGAAAGTGTTGTAAAAGATACAGAAGGTAATGTAACAGAAATTCATTGTACATATTCTCAAGATACCGAAAAGAAAGTAAAAGGAACTTTACATTGGGTATCTATAAAACATGCTATTAAAGCCGAAGTTCGTGAATACGATAGATTATTTACAGTTGAAGCACCAGATAGCCAGCCAGACAAAGACTTTATGGAGTTTATTAACCCAAAGTCTTTAAAAACCATTGAAGCTTTTGTAGAACCAAGTTTAGCAGAAGCTAAAATAGGTGAGCAGTTTCAGTTTCAACGTTTAGGTTATTTTAATGTAGATAGCGATTCAAGTTCTAATAAATTAGTGTTTAATAAAACAGTTGGTTTAAAAGATTCTTGGGCTAAAGTGAAGCCAAAAACTGCAGAGAATAATCAGCAAAAACAACCTCAAAACGATAAACGTTCTGCAATAGACCAAATAAAATCTTACGGAAAAAAGTACGATCGTATGCAAGACGAACAGCGCGAAAAAGCTAAAGCTGAAATACAAGAATTGGCTAAAAACGTGTCTTACGAAGATTTAGAATCTCTTTTTGGAACTGCAGTTAAAAAGGCTGGTACTCGTATTATTACCATGATAAGTTTAGGTGTTTTATTAGACAATGGATTAGAAAAAAATGAAGCTATAAACGACTTTATTTCTAAAGCTTTAGAAGACAAAAACGAGCTGTTAGTTACTGAGGCTAAAGCAATAAAATAAAGTTTTAAACCCACAAGGTTACTTAACCGTATAAGTTTTAATTAAAAGAAATAAATACTAATATTAGTATTTATTTCTTTTTTTTTTAAGGTATCATTTAGTGATTAATCACACCTTTAATTCACTATAATACTGGCTTAAACAGCCAATAGTTTATCTTGTTTTTTATATATCAAAATTTCTAAAAAAGGATATTTAAAAATAAAAAACTAAATTCACAGTAGTGCTTGTAAATATTTAAAAACTTGCACTAATAAAAACAATCGCTATAAATCTTAAAACTATTATGAAAAAACCGACACTAACCAAAACCACTTTACACTTTTGTACTTATTTATTAACACTAATCACTTTTTTTTATTGCAATTTCCTTGAAGCTCAGAATACAATTTATTTCCAAAACGAAGTTATAACAATGCCTAACAATATGGCAACATTTAATTGGGATGCTATGCCAGAAAATTCCAAATTTAATAATGGCTATTTTGGATGGGCAAACTTTAATGAAACACCATCACAAAATATACAAGACCAATTTAAGTCTAGAAACATAAAACTTATTGAGTATTTTCCAGATAAAACGTATCTTTTCTATTGCCCAAAAAGCATACAGGTATCCTACTTAAAACAATCAGGAGTTGTTTCTATTATTCCAATAGAAATTAGCTTTAAAATGGCTTCTCAAATAAAATTAAACACTATAAATGATTACGCAATACAAGGCAATAAAGTGCTTTTAGTATTAGAATATTATGATTTTATAAGTTCTAATTATGTAACGAACCAGTTATTAAAAAACAGTACTGTAGAAATTTTAGAAGATTATAAAGGAAGCAGTCTATTACAAATTGCAGTGCCTTATGAAGAAATAGACGCAGTTGTATCAAATTCTTTTGTAAAATGGATAGAACTAATTCCTGCACCAGCTGTAAAAGAAGACATTAGAGGAAGAAGTTTGCATAGAGCAGCAAACTTAGACACGCAAACACCAACAGGAAGAAACTATACTGGTGCAGGTATTGGTGTAATGGTAAGAGATGATGGAGTTGTAGGACCACATATTGATTTCCAAGGAAGAATAGATAACTCTGCAACAAGTACGACAGGACAAACTCATGGTGATGGAGTAGCTGGAATTATGACAGGAGCAGGTAATTTAGATCCAACAAAAAGAGGAATGGCAGCTGGTGCAGACGTATATGTTGTTGAATATGGATCTACTTTTTTAGACACAGATACGACAGACCTAATTAATAACGGTTCTGTACAAATAACAAATTCTTCTTATGGAGATGGTTGTAATGGAGGTTACACTTCAATTTCTCAAACAGTAGATTTACAAACCAATACTACGCCTTCACTACTTCATGTGTTTTCAGCAGGTAATTCTGGAACTAGCAATTGTGGTTATGGAGCAGGAGCAGGTTGGGGAAATATAACAGGAGGACATAAACAAGGAAAAAACGTAATAGCAACTGCAAACACATTTTTTAATGGAACACTAGCGAGTTCTAGTAGTCGTGGACCAGCTTCCGATGGACGTATTAAACCAGACATAACTGCTCATGGACAAAACCAAGAATCTACAGCAGAAAATAACACTTACCAAACATTTGGAGGAACTTCTGGCGCAGCTCCAGGAATTTCAGGAGTCTCTGCTCAACTATACGAAGCTTATGGAAACTTAAATGGAGGCGCTTTTCCAGAATCGGCATTAATTAAAGCAACCCTATTAAATACAGCAAACGATTATGGAAATGTAGGTCCAGATTTTAGTTTTGGTTGGGGAATGGTAAACGGATTAAAAGCAGCTATGCTAATTGAAGAAGGACGTTACCTAAATAGTACAATTTCACAAGGTGCAAATAATAATCATTCTATTATAGTTCCAGCTAATACTTCTCAAGTTCGTTTTATGGTTTATTGGAGTGATGCTCCTGCAGCTCCTAGTGCTTCTCCTGCTTTAGTAAATGATTTAGATTTAGTGGTAACAGATCCAGGTAGTACAACACACCAGCCATGGATTTTAGATGCAACACCTAATGCTGCAAATTTAAATACTCCTGCAACAACAGGAGCAGATCACTTAAATAATATGGAACAAGTGTTAATTAATAATCCAACTTCTGGATCATATAACATTAATATATCTGGATTTAATGTTCCTATGGGACCACAAAAATACTATGTTGTATATGAAATTATTGCCAACGGCATAACACTGATCTATCCAACAGGAGGACAAAAATTTGTTGCAGGTACACAAGAAGTTATCCATTGGGATGCTGTTAATGCTACTAATTCACATGTATTAGAATATTCAACAGATAATGGAGGAAGCTGGAATGCAATTACGACTTTGCCTGTATCAGCTAAAAATTACACATGGTCTGTACCTAGTAGTGTTTCTGGAGAATATTTGGTTAAAATTACAAATGGCGTATTAACAGACCAAAGCTCAAGTAATTTTTCTATTGCTTCACGTGTTACAGGTGTTAATATTACACAAGTCTGTCCTACTGAAGCTACAGTAACTTGGAATGCTGTTACAGATGCAACTTCTTATGATGTATACTTATTAGGAAATAAATACATGGAAGTTGTAGGAAACTCTACTACTACATCTTTAGCAATTCCAATTCCTAATCCTTCTGATCCAATTTGGGTAGCCGTAAGTGCAAAAGGAGGAAACGGTTGGGAAACCTTAAGAACAATTGCTGTAAGTTCCACAGGAAGCGGTTTATTTAACTGCCCTTTGTCTAAAGATTTAAGCGTAACAGAAATTAATAATTCAACAAATGATTTCGTGACGATTTGTAATACAGATCCTATAATTGTATCTGCAAATATTAAAAATGAAGGAATAGATTCTCAATCAAACTTTGTTATTTCATATCAAATAGGATCAGATCCAATTGTTCAAGAAACTTATACAGGACCATTAGCTTCTGGAGCTTCAGATGTTTTCAATTTTACAACACCAGTAACATTATCATCAAATGGAGATAATACTTTAAGAGTATGGACTTCATTAGCAGGCGATGAATTTGTAAGTAACGACGAGAAAATCTTAGATTTCTATTCACAAGACAGTGGAACAGCTGTAGATTATTCAGAATCTTTTGAAGTAAATGGTGTGTTTCCCGTAGGTTGGTCTCTTGACAATCCTGATAACGGAAAAACATGGATATCTAGAACTAATGTTTTTGGAATTGATGGAAACCTAACTACAGCAGCTTTTGTAGATGGTGCAAATTACACAACAAGAGGTCAATTAGATACATTTACTACAGAGTATTTTGATAATACTCATCAAGGTACAGCAGAGCTAACTTTCGATCTAGCAAAAGCACAATGGTCTGCATCATATAACGATGGTTTACGTGTAGAAGTTTCTATAGATTGTGGAGCAAACTATACACAAATTTATTTTAAAGACGCACTTAATTTAGCTACTGTTCCTTATGTAGGTTCAGTTTGGTCTCCAAATAGCGTTGCAAACTGGAGAACAGAAACGGTAGATTTAACGCCTTATGTGGGCGAAAACATTTTGTTAAGATTTATAAATATTAACGATTATAGCAACAGTACTTTTATAGATAATATTACTATTACTAAGGTGGATTCCACTTTATCTGTTATCGAAAACCTATTAGAAAGTGCAATTTCTGTATACCCAAACCCATCCAAAGAAGAGGTTAATATTAGAATAAATACAACTTTAGGAGCCACCTACCAAATAGAATTATTAAATAATCTAGGTCAAAGTATAACTACGGTTTCTACAACACGTTTTAGTGGTAAAGCACAGCATAAATTAAATATTTCTAAATACCAGTCTGGCTTATACTTTATAAAAATTAAAGTAAATGATAGCGAAGTAATCAAAAAACTAATTATTGAATAGTATTAACATAATTAATCCTTAATGTGATAATAATTTTAGATGTGTTATTTATAGTAAAGTAAAAGGTGAAATCTTTTTTTTGTAAATTGAACCAACTAACAAAAACACTTTTAATTATGGAATTTAATTTTTTAGCAATCTTGGTAGCAGCAATTGCGCCTATTGTTCTTGGGTTTTTATGGTACAACCCAAAACTTTTTGGTAATGCATGGATGCGAGAAGCAGAAATGACCCAAGAAAAAATGAAAAGCGGAAACATGGCTCTTATTTTTGGTCTTACGTTATTACTATCATTCATTTTAGCTTTCTTTTTGCAAAACTTAACCACACACCAAATGGGAGCTTTTGCATTAGCTCAAGGAGAATTAGGTGAAACTGCAACATATCTTGCTTTTATGGAAGAGTATGGAAATGAGTTTAGAAGTTTTAAACATGGTGCCTTACACGGTGTTTTAGCTGGTGTTTTCTTATTCTTTCCTGTAATAGCAATTAATGGAATGTTCGAGCGTAAAAGCTGGAAATACATTTTTATTAACTCAGGATATTGGATTGTTTCTTTAGCAATAATGGGAGCAATTGTTTGTGGTTGGGTTTAATAATGTAATTTTATAAAATAAATAAATTTAAGACTGATGGGTTACCATCAGTTTTTTTATGGTCAAATCACAAATTAAAATATATAATAGAGTAGAAGAATTACCAGAATCCTGGAATGCTTTGCCTAATAACGATGTGTTCTTAAAAACAGCATTTTTAAGCGCTTTAGAGCAATCTTCACCTAAAAACATTACAACACACTATATTGGTGTTTTTAAAGCAGAAGAACTCGTTGGAATAGCTATAGTTCAACGTGTAGAAATGTATTTAGAAGATATTTTTAGAAATAATAATGACAAGTATATAACTAGAAAATCTAAACAATTAATATCTAAAATAGTTAGAGGAAACACCTTAGTTGTTGGTAATATAATGCATACAGGACAACATGGTTTGTATTTTAATACTGAAGAAATCAGCTATAAAGAATACTTAAACCAACTATCTATTGCTATAGAACAAATTAAATCTAATTTAAAGCAAAAGCATGACAAAAAAGTGAGGCTAATTGCTTTTAAAGATTATTTTGAAGATGATTCAATTCATAATAATCAAGCCTTTTTTAAAACTCAAAAACTGTATAAAATACAAGTACAGCCAAATATGGTTTTTAATATTCCAGAATCTTGGACCATTTTAGAAGATTATACTTCATCTTTTACTAAAAAGTATAGAGATCGTTTTAAATCGGCAAGAAAGAAAGGAAAGCAAATTATAAAACGAGAACTAAGCATTGAAGACTTAACGGTATTACAATCTGAAATTTTTAAATTATATAAAGAGGTTTCAGATAATGCACGTGTAAACTCCTTCATATTAAGCGAGAATCATTTTAAAACTTTAAAACAAGAATTAAAAGCCGACTTTAAAGTTTTTGGTTACTTTATAGATGAAGAACTTGTGGGTTTTTTCACTTTAATCCTTAATAATAAAACATTAGAAACTTACTTTTTAGGGTATAACCCAGAGTTTCAATATAAGCATCAAATATATTTGAATATGCTTTTTGATATGGCTCAATTTGCTATAGAAAACAACTTTAAAAATATTGTTTATGCTAGAACAGCAATGGAAATTAAAAGCTCTGTAGGCGCAAAACCTAAAGCTATGCACATTTACATGAAGCACACTAATTTTATAGCAAACTCAATGCTTAAATTAATAGTTAAGTACCTAAACCCAGTAACAAAATGGGTAGAGAGGCATCCTTTTAAATAATATTTTTTAGTATTTATATTTTAAAAAGTAGGGTAATTATATTTTAGATTGTCTTACTACTTTAAACTACTAAATATAAATATTATGATAACAAATAACAGAAAACAATTAAAAAGAGGCATAGCAATATTTGCATTTGTTTTAATAAGCTTTGCAGTTTACTCTTGCAAGTCTGATCCAAAAGTAGATAATGAGTTAGAAATGGAAAAACAAGTAGTGTTGAAAGAACTACAAGACATGTCTACGGCTTACGATGTGGCTATTAATAATAGCAAAGAAAAGGACTCTAAGCTAGAAGATGCTAAACTAAAAATAGAAAAACTAATCGATTCTTTAAAAATTATTGAACCAAGTTACAAAGCATTAATTAAACTAAAAGGAATGCAATTAGAACTTGATAGCGAGTTAAAAAATCTAATAAGAGATAATAAAGAATTAAGACAAGACAATAATATTTTAGTGTACTCACTTACAAAACGTAAGGACCAATTAGCTAAAAGTAAAGAGTTAAACGCATCTCTAAACAAAGAGAAAGAAGGTTTAGTTGAAGAAAAAGAAGATTTAAATAAAAAGATTAATGAAGCTAATTTTTTAAACTTACTCGATTTAACAATAGAAGGCGTTAAGGAAAAATCTTCTGGAAAAGAAATTTTAACAGACAAAGCAAGAAGAGTTAATAAATTTAAAATTTGTTATTCTATAGCTAAAAACACCTTGATTAAAGAGTCTAATAAAACATTATACGTTCAAATTTTAGATCCAAATAATGCAGTAGTTGTATCTAAAGATAAAGCTTTAAAAGCTGAAGGTAGTGATAATGAGTATTCTTTTAAAACGGCATTTGTATACAAAAACGAAAACCTAAACGTTTGTGATTACTTCACTTTTAATGAAGATAAAGACCTTGAAGAAGGAACTTATACTGTTAATATTTACGATGGAGATTTATTGGTTACTACATCTAAAATAACTTTAGAATAGTATAGGTTTTGTGCTATAAAAAAAGGGTAACTTTATTTAAAAGTTACCCTTTTTTTATATGCAATAGAAACTACTCTTTACCAGCTTTTTTATTAAGCTTAGCTTCTTTCATAGCTTCACCAATCTCGTTACTAGCAGCAAAACTTGCAACCATATCGTTTAGCATATTACTTCCTGCTTGAGGTGTGTTAGGTAATAAAATTAAGTTACTATTTGTTGCGCTACCAATAGCCTGTAAAGTATCGTAATGTTGTGTTACAACTATTAAAGCAGAAGCTTCTTGAGAGTTAATACCAACTTTATTTAATACTTCTACACTTTCTTCTAAACCACGTGCAATTTCACGACGTTGGTCTGCAATACCTTGTCCTTGTAAACGCTTACTTTCTGCTTCAGCTTTTGCTTTTTCAACAATTAAAATACGTTGTGCATCACCTTCATACTGTGCAGCAGTTTTTTCTCTATCTGCAGCATTAATACGGTTCATTGCTTCTTTTACTTGTGCATCTGGATCGATATCTGTTACTAAGGTTTTAATAATATCGTAACCATAGTCAGACATTGCTTCATTAAGTTCAGATTTTACTGCAATAGCAACATCATCTTTACGCAAAAACACATCATCAAGAATCATTTTTGGTACCTCTGCACGTACAACATCAAATACATAAGAAGTAATTTGATCGTGCGGATAATCTAATTTGTAAAAAGCATCCTCAACTTTATCTCTAATAACTTTATATTGTACAGAAACTTTTAAACGCACAAATACATCATCTTTAGTTTTTGTTTCTACAATAACATCTAATTGTTGAATTTTTAAGCTTAATCGGCCTGAAATTTTATCAACTAGCGGAATTTTAAATTGTAATCCAGATTGACGAATACTTAGAAATCTACCAAAACGCTCTACAATAGCTGCGGTTTGTTGCTTTACAGTAAATATGCCTGAAATTAAAATGATAAGACCGAAAAATAAAATCGGAATAAGAATAATTTTTCCCATAACAGTTTTTTAAATGGTTAATAAAGCTAAATAACTAGCTTTTAAGGTTAATAAAAATGAAATACTAATTTAAGTTATATTTGCTCATAAACACCCAAATTACAGATGAAAAAAACACAACTTTCCTTATTAGTAGCACTTATGCTATGTTTTGTTACAAAAAGTTTTGCCCAACATAAAAACTACGACATTAAAAATGGCTTTGGTTTGTTTGGTGGTATTACACAATTCGATATTATTACAGATAATTTTCAAACCACAAAAGGAGACGGTTGGATTGGAGGAATGAGTGCTACTGTAGACATTCCACACAAATGGTATAATGCAAGTTATGGTATGCAACTTTCAGAAAACACTATCGGTATTTCTGGTCGTACAAGTAATTTAGATTTATCTGCTAAAGAATTAGAATACAAAATTTTTACAGCACAAGTAGCCTTTTTATGGCATGCTAAATTGGCTGGAAGCTATTTAACTTTAGACTTTGGACCAATGTTACAGTACAATAGTGATTTAGAATTAAAAGACGACCAACAAGAGAATTTTTTAATTTCTAATTACGATGCTTTAACCGCTAACGATATTACAGATATTTCTAATTTTAATGTAAATGGAGCAATTGGTTTAACAGCAGGATTTAGTATAATTAAATTTAAAGCCCAGTATATTTATGGCTTTTTAAACACGTTAAATGCACTAAATACTAATAACGATTTAGATTTAACAGGGAGTAACAAGAAGTTTAAAGGTAACCAATCTATGTTGGCTTTTTCTGCTATGATTACCTTTTAAATAATTGTAACTATCTTGCATATAATTAATTATAACAAACAATTAAATTTAAAATAATGAAACAAAAACTACTTTTCATCTTATTTACAGCTTTATGCTGTGCTACACTTTTTGCACAAAGCGAAAAAGAAACAATTGCTCGCAATTGGTTAGAAAATAATAAGCACGATTTAAACATTCAAGATAACCATACATTAGACATGGAGTTTAGTAGGGTTGGATTATCTGGTGAAACGTTTCGGTTTTATCAAATGATGAATGGTGTACAAGTTTTTAAAGCAGAAGTTACCATTCACGTATCGAATAATAAAAGAGTTTCTTTTCATGCAAGTACTTATGATGATTCAATAGAAACTATAAACACAACACCAAGTATCTCTGATGCACAAGCGCAACAAACAGCATTAACAAACTTAAACGTTCTAGCATCTGACGTTGTAAGTTTGGAAAATAAAATTTTCATAATAAAGCATGAAAACCAAACACATTTGGTACGAAGGGTTTTAATAAATGCTTACTCAAAACCTGGGGCTTGGGAAGTTATGGTAGATGCTCAAAATGGTTCTGTTTTAAGGTCTAAAGACATTGCTTTTTACTATAATCATGGAGATAAAGACAAGAAAAAAAACACTCAAAAAAATAATGCTCCATCCTCATTTATGGGAACAGGAACAGCCATGATTTTCGATACAGATCCATTAACCGCAAGTACAAGCCCTTATGGCGGACAATATGTAGATGGAAATGATGCGACTAATGCTGCTCTAGATGCCGCAAGAACTGCAGTAAACCTTCTAGATATTGAGTTTTCAGGTGGAAATTATACCTTAAAAGGACCCTATACTCAAATTTCAGAATTAACATCTCCTAATAAAGGTTTATTTATTCAAACCTCAAGTAATTTTGAATTTAATAGACAAGAAGACGGTTTCGAGGCTGCAAACGTATATTACCATACAGATAAAGCGATGCGTTACATCAATATAGATTTAGGCATTACATTAGCTCCATCTCAAAATGGAGGTGTTATTCGTTTCGATCCACATGGAGCTAATGGAGCAGATAATTCTTATTATTCTGGAGGCACTTTAAACTTTGGAGAAGGCTGTGTGGATGATGGAGAAGATGCAGATGTAATTTTACACGAATTAGGTCATGGATTACATGATTGGATTACAAATGGAGGTTTATCTCAAGTAAATGGATTAAGTGAAGGGAGTGGAGACTATTGGGCAAACTCATATAAAAGAAGTTTAGGACAATGGTCTGCAAGTGATGCTGCTAGAAACTGGGTTTTTGGTTGGGATGGACATAATGAATGTTGGAACGGAAGAACTACAGTTTATGGTGCACAATATCCAGGAGGATTGGTAGGACAAATACACGCAGATGGACAAATGTGGGCAACCACATTAATGGAAATCTGGGAAGATATAGGTCGTGAAAAAACAGATAAAGCTTTTTTAGAGGGTTTAGGGATGACAAATAGCAACACAAACCAAGAAGATGCTGCAATTGCTGTTAGACAAGCCGCTATAGATATGGGAACCGCTCATGGTTATACATGTGATGATATTCTTGCTATGACAAATAGGTTTACTGCTCAAGGCTACAACTTACCTGCTTACACTTGTAGTTTAAGTGTAGATGAATTTGCTATTAATAGTATCTCAATATTTCCAAATCCAACAAAAGGATTGATTACTTTTAAGAATATTGAGCAAGATTATAATGTTGCAGTATTTAATATGTTAGGTCAAAAAGTTAAAGACCAAGCAATAAATGGAACAGCTAACACAATGGATGTTTCAAACTTAGCTACAGGAACTTACTTTATTAAATTTAATGGAGTAGATGCTGTATTAAAGTTTATTAAAGAGTAAAAATTAGATTATTTTATAAATGAAAAGCGAGCTAAAATAATTAGCTCGCTTTTTTTATTTAATATGTTCACGGTTTTACAAAACAGTAATCATTTTCTCAATACGTTTTATAGTTTCAGTTTTACCTATCATGTACATAATATCAAAAACTTCTGGTCCTTGTAGAGCACCAACCAAGGCTAAACGTAAAGGCATCATTACTTTTCCAAAACCTATTTCGTTTCCAGTAATCCAACCTTTTATTTCCTTTTGAAGTATTTCTACTTCAAAATCTTCAATATTAGAAACTATAGACACTAATTGCGTCATTAAGTCTTTCGTTTCGTCTTTAAATGCTTTTTTAGAAGCTTTCTCATCGTAGTTTTCTGGTGCAACAAAGAAGAAGCTACTTAAATCCCAAAAGTCGTTTACAAACGTTGCGCGTTCTTTAATTAAACCAACAACCATTGCAATATAACTAGGATCAATATCTTTTAATTCTGTACGCTTTTTTTGAAAAGCCTCAGCCAATACATCATCGCTTTGTTCTTGCATATAATGATGGTTAAACCACTTTATTTTGTCTGGATCAAAACGTGCTCCTGCTTTATTTACACGATCTAAATCGAAAGCTTCAATTAATTCATCTAAGTTAAAAATCTCTTGTTCTGTTCCAGGATTCCATCCTAAAAACGCTAAGAAATTAATTACAGCATCTGCAAAATAACCTTCTTCGTTATAACCTTTAGAAATGTCTCCATCGGGAGATGTGTACTCTAATGGAAATACTGGAAAGCCTAATTTATCACCATCACGCTTACTTAGTTTTCCTTTTCCTGTAGGTTTTAATATTAATGGTAAATGTGCAAATTCTGGAGCTTCCCAACCAAATGCAGTATATAATTGCATGTGTAATGCTAAAGAAGGTAACCATTCTTCACCACGAATAACATGAGAGATTTCCATTAAATGGTCATCCACAATATTTGCTAAATGGTAGGTTGGCATACCATCACTTTTAAACAAAACCTTATCGTCTAAAACGTTAGTATCAATTTTAATATCACCACGAATAATATCTTTAAGACGTAAAGTTTCATCTTTAGGAGACTTAAAACGAATAACGTAATCATCTCCATTATCTAATTTCGTTTGTACGTCTTCAGCAGAAAGCGATAAAGAGTTACTTAGCTCTAAACGGTTATGCCAATTGTAAATAAAGGTTTGTTTGTTACTTTCGTATTCTTTTCTTTTAGCATCTAATGTTTCAGCTGTATCAAAAGCATAATAAGCATTATCGCTAGCAATTAACTGCTCAGCATATTGCTTGTATAAATGCTTACGCTCACTTTGTCTGTAAGGTCCAAATTTCTCATTCTTGTTTGGTCCTTCATCAAAAGGAATATTACACCAATTTAAAGCATCGATTATATATTGCTCTGCACCTTCAACATAGCGGTTTTGGTCTGTATCTTCAATACGAAGTATAAAAGTACCGTTGTATTTTTTTGCAAATAAATAGTTGAAAAGAGCTGTTCTAACTCCTCCAATATGTAGAGGTCCTGTTGGACTTGGTGCGAAACGCACACGAACGTTTTTAGACATTATTTATGTTTTATAAAACACTGTAAAACAAAGCATTACTAAAATGAAAAACATTTTCATTAAAAGGATATTGCATAGTAAACCGAAGTGCTTTTTTAATATATTTTTTGCAAAGATAATTTGATAAGCTCACAGAACAAAGAAAAGAAGGCTTTGTTTAAAATAAGCTTTTAACATGATACTAATATTGTTTAGAAAATAAAATAGTATTTTAGTCAGTTATAAAGAGAAAAAGACAATCAAAAATTGAACAACTTCCAAAACATACAATCCAAACTAAACCAATTTATTAGAAAATATTACACTAATGAGTTAATTAAAGGTGTGATTCTATTTTTTAGTATTGGACTACTATATTTATTAATTACATTATTAGTAGAACATTTTTTATGGCTAAGTTCTACCGCTAGAACAGTTTTGTTTTGGTTATTTGTAGCAGTAGAAGTTGCCCTTTTTATTAAGTTTATAGCCATTCCGTTGGCAAAATTATTTAAACTTAAAAAAGGAATTAATTTTGAAGAAGCCTCACTATTAATAGGTGGTCATTTTCCTGAAGTTAACGATAAATTACTTAATGTACTTCAATTAAAAAACACAAAATCAGATTCCGAGTTATTGTTAGCGAGTATCGATCAAAAGTCTGCAGAACTTACACCAGTTCCATTTAAACTCGCTATTAATTTCAAGAAAAACGCTAAATATTTAAAATACGCAGCCATTCCATTGCTTATTATTTTGGTTACAGCCATTTCTGGAAAATTAAACTGGTTTAGCGATAGTTATGAACGCGTTATAAATTATCAAACGGCTTACGAGCCACCAGCACCATTTCAGTTTTTTGTGTTAAATGAAGACTTACAAGCTGTCGAGAATAAAGAGTTTCGATTAATTGTTAAAACAGCTGGTGATGTTGTTCCAGAAAATGCACAAATCACTTTTAATAACGAAACATATTATTTACAACAACGTGGAGTAGGTGCTTTCGAATTTGTTTTCGAACAACCACAAAACAATATTACCTTCAATTTAACAGCAAACAATGTAACCTCTAGACCGTATACAATAACAGTTGCTCCAGTTCCAACCTTACTAGGTTTCGACATGGTTTTAAACTATCCAAATTATACAAATAAGCCAGATGAGGTATTAAAAAGTACAGGAAACGCAGTTGTGCCAACAGGAACAAGTATTACCTGGAAATTAAGAACTAAAGCAACAGATTACGCAACACTTTACGCTAAAGACACAACACTGTTTAAAAGCAACGAAAACGGAGCGTTTTCAGTAGGAAAAAGAGTGTATAGTAATTTAGATTATAGTATTGCTACAAGTAATAAACAACTTAAAGATTACGAGAACTTAGCCTTTAATATTCAAGTGGTTCGCGATGAATATCCAGAATTAAAACTACAATCTAAAGTAGATTCTTTAGATAAACAATCGTTGTATTTCTTCGGAAAAGTTAGCGATGATTATGGTCTTAATAAACTACAATTAGTGTATTATCCTAGCGGAAATGATAAGGATAAAAAGAGTGAACGTATTCCAATTTCAGGATCTAACTTTAGCGAGTTTGTAAGTGCTTTTCCTAATAATTTAGAAATTACCGAAGGTACCAGTTACGATTTATACTTCGAGGTTTTCGATAATGATGCTGTAAGCAAAAACAAAAGCACAAAAAGTAGTGTGTTTAGTTATAGAAAACGAACTGCAGACGAAGAGGAGAAAAAGCAATTGCAAGAACAAAATGAAACGATACAGGATTTAAACAAATCTTTAGATAAGTTCGAAAAGCAACAAAAAGAATTAGAAGAGTTGTCTAAAACACAAAAAGAAAAATCCGAACTTAATTTTAATGATAAAAAGAAGTTCGAAAATTTTATAAAGCGTCAAAAACAACAAGATAAAATGATGCAGAAGTTTAATAAAAAGCTTCAAAAGAATTTAGAGGACTTTCAAAAGGAAAATGAAGAAAAAGATCAATTTAAAGAAGATTTAAAAGAACGATTAAAAGAAAATGAAGAGCAGCTTAAGGCAGATGAGAAATTACTTAAAGAACTCGAAGAATTAAAAGATAAAATTAATAAAGAAGAGTTTTCTGCTAAACTTGAAAAGCTTGCTAAAAAGGCTAAAAGCCAAAAAAGAAGCCTAGAGCAAATGATAGAGCTAACGAAACGTTATTATGTTAGTAAAAAGATGGAAAAGATTGGTAATGAGTTAGATAAATTGGCTAAAGAACAAGATAAGCTTGCTAACGAAGAACCAAAAGACAACACTAAAGAAAAGCAAGAAGAATTAAATAAGAAGTTTGAAGACATCCAAAAGCAGCTAGACGAACTTGAGAAAGATAATAAGGAACTAAAGAAACCTGTTAAGTTGCCAAGAGACGAGAACAAGGAAGAAAATGTAAAGGATGATCAAGAAAAAGCTTCAGAAGAATTAGAGAAAAAAGAAGAATCTCCAAGCCTAGAGGAAAAGGAGAGCCAAAATGCTAAAGCTAAGAAAAAGCAAAAATCTGCTGCTCAAAAAATGAAAGAGATGAGCATGAAAATGCAAGCTCAAATGGGACAAGCTTCTAAAGATGCATTAGAAGAAGATATCGAAATGTTACGTCAGATTTTAGATAATTTAGTATTGTTTTCTTTTGATGAAGAAAAGTTAATGAAGCAATTTAAGAGCATAGAAATTAATCATAACGAGTATGCAACGTATTTAAAAAAGCAAAAAGACTTGAGAACTCATTTTGAGCATGTAGACGATAGTTTGTTTGCAATGTCTTTAAGGCAGCCAAAAATTTCTGAAGAAGTAAACAAGGAAATATCCGATGTCTATTTTAATATAGACAAAGCGATGGCAGAATTAGCAGAGAATAATATTTATAAAGGTGTTTCTTCTCAACAGTACACAATAACGTCTGCTAATAATTTAGCAAATTTTTTAAGTAATGCTTTAGATCAATTACAAAATGCTATGTCAATGCCATCACCAGGAGAAGGACAAGGTGAAGGAGGAATGCCACTTCCAGATATTATTATGAGCCAAGAAGAGCTTAATAAAAAGATGGAAGAAGGAACCAAAAAAGGAGAAAGCGGTGAACCTAAAGAAGGAGAAGGAGATAAGCCTGGCGAAAAACCGGGAGAGAAACCAGGTAAAGGAAAAAAACCAGGAGACAAAGGTGAAGACGGAGAGAGTGGAGAGAATGGTAAAAAAGGAAAAGGGAAAAAAGGCAAAGACGGAGAAGGTGAAGGTGAGGGCGAAGGAGAAGGTCGTGGAAAAGATGGAAAAGGTAAAGGAGGACAAGGAAAAGGTCAAGATGGTTTTAACGAAGATGTAAATGGAGAGCTTTATAAAATTTACCAGCAACAACAAATGATTCGTCAAGCATTAGAAGAAAAATTAGCGCAAGATGAAAAGTTAGGTAAAGGAACGCCTGCAGATGCAAAACAACTTGTTAAGCAAATGGAAGATGTTGAAGAAGATCTTATAAATAATGGATTTACAAACGAAACACTTTCTAAGATGATGAATTTACAGCACCAACTTTTAAAGCTAGAAAAAGCAACATTACAACAAGGTCAAGAAAGTAAACGTAAATCTGAAACAAATAAAAAAGAATTTTCGAATACTACAAATAATCAAATTTCTAAGGCTAAAGAATATTTTAACACTACAGAAATATTGAATAAGCAAGCATTACCTTTGCAGCAAATTTACAAACAGAAAGTACAAGAATATTTTAAAGAAAAAAATGATTAGTTTTAACTACGAAAACGATTTTAAGCTTCCTAACGAGACTCAAATCTCTAAATGGATATCATCTGTCATTGTAACAGAAAACTGTAAAGAAGAAGAGATTAACTATGTTTTCTGTGATGATGATTATCTTCATAAACTTAATGTAGATTTCCTAGATCACGATACTTTAACTGATGTTATTAGTTTTGATTACTCTGTAGGAAAAACATTACATGGCGATATTTTTATTTCAACAGAAAGAGTAGAGGACAATGCAAAAGACTTCGAGAATACTTTTCAAGAAGAACTACATCGTGTACTTGTTCATGGTGTTTTACATTACTGTGGTTATAAAGATAAAACAGAAGACGAAGCAAAGCTGATGAGAGAGAAAGAAAACTTATATCTCAACACCTTAAAATAGAATTCAGTAATTCGCACTATATTTGCAAGCTTTTAAATTTTGATATTAATTGTTTCACGTGGAACAATTAATATTTGATTTGAAATATATATTATAATTTCATTCTGAAATCATTTGAATTTTTCAAATGTTTCACGTGGAACAATTAAAAAATTATGTTTAACGAAATTTACGACGTTATAGTTGTTGGAGGTGGTCACGCAGGAAGTGAGGCTGCTGCATCAGCAGCAAACATGGGAAGCAAAACGTTGCTTATTACCATGAATCTACAAAACATTGCACAAATGTCTTGTAATCCTGCTATGGGAGGAATTGCAAAAGGACAGATTGTTAGAGAGATCGATGCGCTCGGTGGATACAGTGGAATTGTAAGCGATACTTCTGCTATTCAATTTAAGATGTTGAATAAATCCAAAGGACCTGCAATGTGGAGTCCAAGAGTTCAAAGTGATCGAATGCGCTTCGCAGAAGATTGGAGATTACTTTTAGAAAAAACAAAAAACTTAGATTTCTATCAAGAAATGGTTTCTGGTTTAATTGTAGAAAACGGAAAAGTTACAGGAGTAAAAACATCTTTAGGAATAGAGGTGAAAGCAAAATCTGTTGTGCTTACTAATGGTACTTTTTTAAATGGGTTAATCCATATTGGAGATAAAAATTTTGGTGGAGGTAGAGCAGGAGAAAGAGCAGCAACTGGAATTACAGAACAGCTAGTTAATTTAGGTTTCGAGTCAGGTAGAATGAAAACAGGAACACCTCCAAGAGTCGATGGTCGTTCTTTAGATTTTTCTAAAATGGCAGAACAACCAGGAGATGCTAATCCAGAAAAATTTTCATATTTAGATATTACAAAACCATTAGAACATCAACGTTCTTGTTATTTAGGACATACAAGTGAAAAGGTTCACGATTTACTTCGCGAAGGTTTCGATCGTTCTCCAATGTTTAATGGTAGAATTAAAAGTCTTGGACCAAGATATTGCCCAAGTATAGAAGATAAAATAAATAGATTTTCAGACAAGAATAGTCATCAATTATTTGTTGAGCCAGAAGGCTGGAATACTGTTGAAATGTATGTAAATGGTTTCTCTACATCGTTACCAGAAGATGTGCAATTTAAAGCCATGCGTTCTATAGTCGGTTTCGAAAACGTTAAGTTTTTTAGACCTGGTTATGCAATTGAATACGATTATTTTCCGCCAACACAATTAAAGCATACGCTAGAAACTAAGTTGGTTGAAGGTTTGTATTTTGCTGGTCAAATTAATGGAACTACAGGTTATGAGGAAGCAGCTTCTCAAGGTTTAATGGCAGGAATAAATGCAGCGCTTAAAGTGCAAGAAAAAGATCCTTTTATATTAAAACGTAACGAAGCTTACATAGGTGTTTTGGTAGATGATTTGATTACGAAAGGAACAGAAGAGCCATATAGAATGTTTACGTCTCGTGCAGAATATAGAACATTGTTGCGTCAAGATAATGCAGATTTTAGGCTAACACCAAAAGGTCACGCTTTAGGTTTGGCTAGTGAAAAAAGATTAAAACGAATGGAGGCGAAGCTTAACGCTTCAGAGAAATTTGTACAGTTTTTTAAAGACACTAGTGTAACTAAAGAAGAGGCTAATCCTATTTTAGAAGCTAAAGATTCAGCTGCTGTAAAACAACAAGGAAAGATGCATAAGATATTTGCTAGACCAAATATTAGTATTGACGATATGCGTAAAATAGAATCTGTAGACAACTATATAAATGAACATAATCTAGATAGGGAAATTATTGAGCAGACAGAAATTCAAGTAAAATACGCTGGCTACATTGATAAAGAAAAGAATAATGCAGACAAGCTTTCTCGTTTAGAGAATATAAAGATTCCGGCTAATTTTAATTATTCAAAGCTGCAATCGATGAGTTTAGAAGCAAGAGAAAAATTAAACAAAATACAGCCTGTTACAATCTCTCAAGCATCAAGAGTTAGTGGAGTATCTCCTGCAGATATTTCTGTGCTTTTAGTTTATATGGGTAGATAATTACCTGATGATTTTTCTTTAATGTTTCACGTGGAACATTAAAATTAAATAGTTTTAGTTAGAAGAAATCATGTTTTATTTTAGTTTTACTCTTTGCCTTTTTAGGTAATAGTCAAGCTTAAATTGTTTACCATAATTATGTAAATAAAGAAAAATTTAGAGAAGGAATACTTGTAAAACACTAACTAGTTATAGCTAGATATTATACTTTTAAATTCCATTTTTGCTAATGCCAATTGTGTTATTAATGGTTAAGAAATTACACTTATTGCGAAAGAGAAAGGCAATGTTAAAAACAATAATCGTTAAAATTTAAAAGGCACTAAATTTAAAATTGTAAAGAATAATAGTCTTTAAATTTATTATTCTAAACCAGTTTGGTTAAAAGACCTTGTGTTAAATAAAGTAGATTAATAATTAAGTTATCTGTGAAAAGCAATCATCAAATATATTTATCGGTTAAAGATTATTCTGTTTCTAGAGAAGAATTTCAATTAGTTCCAAATGCTAAATATGGTTATTTAGAAACCACGCCTCAACCATCTTTAGATAATCTTGCTGGTTATTATGAAAGCGAAGATTACATTTCGCATACAGATAGTAAGCGTAATTTGTTTGAAAAAGCATACCATACTATTCGTAATATTTCTTTGAAAAGAAAATTGAAACTGATTAATTCGTTTAATTCTGAAGAAAAAAAACTATTAGATATTGGTTGTGGTACAGGTGCATTTTTAAAAACAGCTAAAGATAATGCTTGGGAGGTTTGCGGAATAGAACCAAATGAAAAGGCTAGGAGCATAGCTAATAATAGTTGTAATAATTCTGTTTTTAATACAGAAAAGCTACAATCTTTTAAAAATGAAAGCTTCGATGTTATTACACTTTGGCATGTTTTAGAACATTTACCTAATTTAGAATTACAGATTTCAACTTTTAAAAGACTATTAAAACCAAATGGAACCTTAGTTATTGCTGTTCCAAACTTTAAAAGTTATGATGCATTACATTATAAAAACTTTTGGGCTGCTTTCGATGTGCCTAGACATTTATGGCATTTCTCTAGAGAATCTATTTCAAACTTATTTAAAACAGAAAGTATGAAAGTAGAAAAAACACTTCCAATGGTTTTTGATTCTTTTTATGTAAGCATACTTTCAGAAAAATACAAAAAGAGTTTCTTAAAACTACTACCTGCTTTTTTCGTTGGATTACGCTCAAACTTAAAAGCAAAACGCTCTGGAGAGTATTCTTCGCTTATTTATGTGATTAAAAACAGTAAAAACTAAATATTAGGCACCTTGCTGCTTTTGTTTTGGTTTGTTTCTTGTGATAAGGTGGAGGTTTTATAAAAACGCCTTAAAACGCTTTATTTGAATCCATTTTAGATAAGAAAAAACTATTACAAACACTTTTTACTATAGCAAACTCTTATGTTGAGCTTTTAGTTCGATTTTTTGCAAATAAATTACTTCTCTTTTCTATTTTTGCGCAAACATAAAATTATAAAAAAATGAAAAAAATAATATTAGCAGTTATCGTTTTGGTAACATTCGCATCTTGTCAAGAACAAAAAATTGGTTTTGTTGATAACGCAAAAGTGATTAACGATATTCAAGAGAAAAAAGATGTTGAGTCTAAGTACGAGGTTTTAAACGAATCGTTTAAATTACGTGCAGATAGTATTGGTAAAACTTATCAATCGGAATACCAAGCATTACAAATTAAAGCGGCTAAAATGTCTCAAAGTAAACAACAAGAAGCTATGCAATCTTTTCAAGCAAAAGCACAACAGTTTCAACAAATGATGCAAGCAGAGCAGCAACAACTGCAAACTGCTTATCAAACAGATATTGACTCTGTTATTTCTAAAATGAAAGTTACAGTTAAAGACTACGGAAAAGCAAATGGATATAAATTTATTATAGGTGCTAACGAATCTACTGGTAATATTTTATATGGTGATGAAGGATCGAATTTATCAGACCTAATTATTAAAGAAATAGACGCTAAGTATAAAAAATAATAAGAGTAAATTTTCTTTTTAAAAACGCTAAACTACCATTTAGCGTTTTTTTTATGCATTAATCTCTTAGATTTCAAAGCTTTCAAATAATTACCTATATTTAGCCTAATAATTTAACGCTATTAATTATTCTATTTAAGATGATAAAAAACTGTTTATCATTCAGTTTCATTGTCTTTACTTTTTGTGGGCTTTTATATGCTCAAGAAGCTGTTCCTTTTAAAGTTCAAAACGAATTTTATATTTATGGAGATGCAACTGTTATAGGAAACAATATCTTAAGTAAAGACGTAAAAGAACCATTTAACGATACATCACTAACTAATGATGATATTGATATGGTTTTTGTTGATATTGATAATGATCCCTCTACTTTTAGTTCAAGCTCCGCGAGCTTAAAGCTACCCGAAAATCATAAAAAAATTGTTTATGCAGCTTTGTATTGGACCGCTACGTATAGCTACGAACAAGGTTATAAACAAGAGTCTAATGGACAGTTTTTGTTTCAAGGAAAACGTGTAACAAAAAGAGATGATATAGATGATATAATGCTAAAACTACCAAACGGTGAGTATAAAAATATAAACGGAACTGTAATTTTCGATGGAGATCAAGACACAGATTTTGCATTAAATTCACCTTATGTTTGTGTGGCTGATGTAACTAGGTTGCTAAAAAACACTAAGTCTGTAAATGGAGATTATACTGTTGCAAATGTAAAGGCAACAAAAGGCTTTGTTGCAGGAGGAAGTGCAGCTGGCTGGTTGTTATATGTTGTTTATGAAACACCAACAAAAAACCCAAAATACATTACTACTTTTAACGGGTTTGCACACGTGAGTAATGCACCATTAAAAATTAAATTCAATAATTTTAAAGCTTTAGAAAAAGGAGAGATAAAAACAAAATTAACGTTTGCGGCTTTGGAAGGGGATTCTGCACTAACAGAAGATGAATGTTTATTGGTTAATAGAAAATCTAAAAGAGTCTCGCTTTTAAGGACAGAATCAAGACCAAAAAACAACTTTTTTAATAGTAAAATAACGGATAGCGATAATATTTTAAGTAACAGATATCCCAAAAGTGAAAACACCTTAGGCTTCGATATTGTGTCTATGGATGTTCCAAACGAATCGGAACCTATTATAGATAATACAACTACCGAAATTGAAATGGCTTTCAATACAGAATCTGATAGGTTTTATATGTTTTTTACTGCTTTTCAAACTGAAATAAGTAAAATTTTTTATGAAGAAAAGACAAGCAATATTGTGGAAGAAACTATTGAAATTGACAAAACAAAAAGTGTTGTTTTAGAAGTTGAAAAACCTAAAGAGGAAAAGAAAAAAAGAAAGAAACCAATACAAAAGGAAAGAATAAAAAAAGAGAAAAAGAAACAAATAAAAGTGCCAGCTACTGCAGTGCAAGTGAAGGTTGAGAGAACTAAAACACCAGTAAGTATCATTCAAGATGTTTATACTCCAAAAGAAGAATTATATAAAGTTGAAAACTACACACCTGTATTAGAGAAGAAGAAGAAACCGCTTCCAATTTGGCTGCAGAAAAATCAACCAGATGAAATTTTAAGTGATTTAGAAACAGGTGTTTATCAGCCAAACGTAACCCTGAAGCAACCAATTTTTTCGAACAATTCTCTAGTTATGAATAGAGAAAATTATGAAAAATTGCTTACCAAAGAAGATTATGTTTACGAAACACAAAAATTTAAGCGTATTCTTAATCAAGAGCCAGCATTAATTGATGGAGTTACAAAAGGATATTATGTAATCGCTGGTTTGTTATACGACCTGGATTATGCTATAAGTTATCAAGAAGAGCTTAAAGATCAAGGTGTAAATTCAAAACTATTTAAAGATGTTTCTCAGGGTAAATATTACATTTATTTATATAACTCTGAAAACTTCTACGATGTTTTTATGCTTAGAAAAGCATTTATTAAAAGCATATTTTTAAAGCAAGTATGGATTTTAAATATTAATATAGAAAAGCAGGTTATAAAAAAGTTGTAATCTAAAAACGAATTGTAATCTTCTATTATTCTGGTTTTTTATGAAGTAACCTCGTGAGTTTTATAGATAAATCTGTAAGGATTATTTTAGAGTTTCCGTTGCGTTCAATATGGTAAATAGCATCTTGTAATTCGTTTGAAATATCTATAATATTATTGTTGTGTACAAAAGGAGCAAATTTTTCAAGTTTAAATTTTTCGCTCTTAATTTCCATATAAACTAAAGCACCAGCATTATAATTTAATAATAATGCTTGACGAAAAAAGTCTAAACAGAAATTTAAAAAGTGTTTCTGTGTTTCGCGACCTGTTTTAGCAATATCCTCACTCCATTTTATTAAATCGTGGATTGCAGCTTTGTTACCTTTTGCCTTAAAAGCAGCACGAATCCAGAAAATAAACCAAGTTTCAAACTGGGTGTCTTCACTATCATTATAAACTAAATCGCAGGCTTTATTGTAATTACCGTTAGCTTGATGTGCTATTTTAACTGCTACAGCTTCATTTAAACTATAGTTTTTAATGAGCGCATTTTTTATATCAACTTCGGCTAAAGGAGGAAAATGCAATAACTGACAACGCGATCTAATAGTGTTAATTATTTGTTCTTCTTCTTCAGCAATTAAAATAAAAACAGTCTTGTTTGGTGGCTCTTCAATTAACTTTAAAAGTTTATTTGAAGCAGCAGTATTCATTTTATCTGCCATCCAAATTAACATCACTTTATAACCACCTTCGTAAGATTTTAGAGCAAGAGATTTAATAATATCTTGTGCTTCGTCTACACCTATTTGACCTTGTTTATTGTCGACGCCTAATTGTTTGTACCAATCAAACAAGTTTCCATAAGGTTGTTTGGTAAGTAAATCGCGCCATTCTTCTAGAAAATGATTCGAAACAGGATGCTTTTTTATTTTATCGTTTGTAGTAACAGGAAAAGCAAAATGCAAATCTGGATGCGAGAAGTTTTTAAACTTCAGATTGCAAGCATTACCTTCTTCACTGTTTTCGCCATTAGTATTAGAGCATAAAACATATTGTGCATAAGCAATTGCCATTGGTAAAGTACCAGAACCTTCTGGTCCAATAAAGAGTTGAGCATGAGGCACGCGACCATTATCTACACTTGTTGTAAGGTGTTTTTTTATATGAGTCTGTCCAATTATATCACTAAAAAGCATAAAGCAAATATAGTTTATACTAGTTATAGTTTAAATTTAAGCGAAAGGAAATCGTTTGTTTTTGCAAAGTATTGGTTTAAACGTCAATTTTAAACACTTTATCCCAAAAGGGTGTCGTAGTAATTATATATATTTGAATTGTGAAAAAATGTCGCTATTTTTTTTAAACATGAAACCACAATTAATGAGAGTATTATTACTAATATGTATTTCCTTTTTAGGATTTTCTAACGTCTATTCGCAAGAAAAAGAAGCGATTAAAGATCGTTTAGATTACGATGGTGTAGATTTTAAATCGGTAAACGAATTTTATATTTATGGAGACTCTAAAACTATTGGAAACAGTATTTTAGGAGAACATAAAACGAATGATTTTAACGATATGAATGTTATTAATGACGATGTAAAAATGAAATACATCGACATCGACAACGATAAATCTACCTTTAGCTCAAGTTCGGCTAAATTAAAGCTCCCAGATAATTTAAAGAAAATTACTTATGCTGCATTATACTGGACAGCAACATATAGCCTTGAGCAAGGAAAAAAAAGAAAATCGAAAGATAGTTACGAGTATAAAGGTGATTTTAGGCAAAATCGAGCAATAGATACAGTAAAATTTAAAACACCAAATGGCGAATACCAAACCATTGGTGGGAATATTTTATACGATGGAGCAAAAAATCCAACACATGCCATAAACTCTCCTTACGTTTGTTTTGCAGATGTTACAAAAATACTTAGAGATGCAGAAGAGCAAAACGGAAACTACACTGTGGCCAATGTAAAAGCGTCGCAAGGTTATATTTCTGGCGGAAGCGCTGCAGGATGGATGCTTTATATTGTTTACCAATCGCCTACAGATAATCCAAAATACATTGCATCTTATAATGGTTTTGCATTAGTAAATAATTTACCTGTAGATATTACATTTAAAAACTTTAAATCTGTAGATCAAGGCGATGTAAAAACATCTTTAGTGGTTTCTGCACTAGAAGGAGATATAACTTTATCGCAAGACGAATGTGCTATTATTAAAAGAGATGGTTCTTATCAATCGCTTAGTAATGGAGTTAGGAACCAACAAAACTTTTTTAATAGTAGTATTACAAATAATAGTCTACTAAATTCCGATCGTATACCAAGCAGTAGAAACACATTAGGTTTCGATATTGCAGAGTTAGAAATACCTAACTATAACAATTCTATTATAGACAATAATATGAGCGCTACGACTTTGCGATTAAAAACACGCTCAGATCGTTTTTATATGTATTTTGCTGCATTTCAAACTGAAATTAGTCAGGACTTTTTTGAAGATGTAGTTGAAGAAAAAGAACCAGTTAGCAAAGTATCTACTATAGAACCTGAGGTTATTAGAACTACACAAGCCGAAGTTGCGAAAAGTAAAAGAAAATACGTTTGGAAACCATTAGGAAAACAAGGTTTTAACTCTAAAGCTTTTAAGAGGTTGGTAGCAAAACGTTCAACACTCTTTAATGATGTTAGTAAAGGGTATTATGTAGTTACTAATGTGTTTTCTGATAGTCCTCGCGCTAGAAAATGGGAAGGTTATCTTATTAAAAAAGGATACACACCAATTACTATTACTAATCCAAAAAACGGATGGCAATACGTAGCTATTATGCAAACAGAAAGCGCCAAAGAAGCCTTTACAAAACAACAAGAATTAATTCAAGAATACCAATTTAGAGACACTTGGATAATAAAAGTAAACCTAGACTAAAAGCTTAAAAAGAACAGATGAAGACTTTAAACGATTTCAATTTTAAAAATAAAAAAGCATTAATTAGAGTAGATTTTAATGTGCCATTAGACGATAACCTTAAAGTTACTGATGCTACAAGAATTTCTTGCGCAAAACCAACAATAATTAAGATTTTAGAAGATGGTGGAAGTTGTATTTTAATGTCGCATTTAGGGCGTCCAAAAGGTGTTCAAGATAAGTTTTCTTTAAAGCATATTGCAAGTAAGGTTGAAGATCTAATTGGTGTAGAAACTAAGTTTGTCTCTA
Source organism: Lacinutrix sp. Bg11-31 (assembly GCF_002831665.1). Classification (NCBI taxonomy): domain Bacteria; kingdom Pseudomonadati; phylum Bacteroidota; class Flavobacteriia; order Flavobacteriales; family Flavobacteriaceae; genus Lacinutrix; species Lacinutrix sp. Bg11-31. Next base: position 2,856,928 of record NZ_CP025118.1, on the reverse strand, counting down.
GTTGTGTAGGAGCAGAAGCTGAAGAGGCAGCTGCTAATTTAAAACCAGGAGAAATATTAATATTAGAAAACCTACGTTTCCACGAAGAAGAAACAAAAGGAAATCGTGACTTTGCTGAGCAATTATCTAAGCTTGGAGACATTTATGTAAACGATGCTTTTGGTACAGCACACAGAGCGCACGCATCTACAACGGTTATAGCGCAATTTTTTCCTGAGAATAAATGTTTTGGCCTTTTATTAGAACAAGAAATAAAGAGTATTGATAAGGTTTTAAAGTCAGACGACAGACCTATTTTAGCTATTTTAGGAGGTGCAAAAGTATCGTCTAAAATAACAGTAATAGAAAACATTTTAGATAAGGTAGACGATATTATTATTGGAGGAGGAATGGCCTTTACATTTGTAAAAGCACAAGGCGGAAGCATTGGAAATTCTTTAGTAGAAGACGATAAATTAGAAATGGCTTTAGACATTTTAAAGCAAGCAGAAGCTAAAAATGTAAACATACATATTCCTGTAGACTCTATAATTGCAGACGCTTTTAGTAACGATGCAAATACTAAAATTTGCAATATAAATGAAATTCCAGACGGTTGGATGGGATTAGATGCTGGGCCAAAATCTAGAAAGCAATTTCACGAGGTTGTAATGAAAAGCAAAACTATTTTATGGAATGGACCTTTAGGTGTTTTCGAAATGGAAAACTTTGCAAACGGAACTATTGCATTAGGAAATTCTATTGCTGAAGCTACTAAAAAAGGAGCCTTTTCTTTAGTTGGAGGTGGAGATTCAGTAGCTGCTGTAAAACAATTTGGTTTCGAGAAGAAAGTAAGTTATGTAAGTACTGGAGGAGGTGCAATGTTAGAAAGTTTAGAAGGTAAAACACTACCAGGAATTGCTGCTATTCTAGAGTAAAATACCATTTCTGTTATTATTACGTTATACCAATTTAAACACAATCCCTTTTTAATGATATCAGTTTTAAAATATATAGTTGTACTGTTCTTTGTTTTCTTCGGATTGCAGTTGAACGCGCAAGATTCTTTAACAGTAAAAACTACGCGACTCTCAGAGTCCGAATTAATTGCTGGCGAAAGCTATGTAATAGATACAATAGTCGACGGAAAGGCCTTCTTTAAAAAACCTATAGAGCCATTAAAGGATATAGATTTAACGATGGAATTGCAAGACCATGAATTTGCTTCTGAAATAGATAAAAAGTGGATGGAAGAGCTGTATAGCACGTCTCTTTTTGATACTATTTATCGCGATGTAACAGATTTAAAATATGAAGCTGTTTATTATCCAGAATTACCTACAGACACTTTAAAGGCAAGGTTAGCGCGCTTAAATGCTAGAACACCTTTTAATATAGAATACAATCCGCAATTAGAAAACTTAATTAAACGTTGGTTAAAAAATAGACACCATTCTATGGAGCGTTTAATGGGATTAAGTAAATATTACTTTCCTATGTTCGAACGCGAGATGGATAACTACAATATCCCTTTAGAGATGAAGTATCTCTCGATTGTAGAGTCAGCATTAAAACCAAGAGCAAAATCTAGAGTTGGAGCAACAGGATTATGGCAATTTATGTTTGCTACAGGAAAACAATATGGGCTAGATGTAAGTAGTTATGTAGACGAACGTAGCGACCCTATAAAATCCACAAAATCTGCAGCAACATACTTAGCAAAATTATATCAAATTTTTGGTGATTGGGATTTAGCATTAGCAGCTTATAATTCTGGCCCAGGAAATGTAAGTAAGGCAATAAGGCGTTCAGGTGGTTATAAAAACTACTGGAATATTAGACCAAATCTTCCACGTGAAACAGCAGGTTATGTACCTGCTTTTTTAGCAACAATGTATATTTTTGAATATGCAGACGAGCATGGTTTTGTGCAACACAAACCTCAGTTTAATTATGTAGAAACCGACACTATTCATGTAAAACAGATGATTACTTTAGACCAAGTTTCAGAATTTACAGGTGTAAAAATGGAGACGCTTCAGTTTTTAAATCCGTCTTATAAATTAGACGTTATTCCTTTTATAAAAGGAAAAAATTACACCTTAAGATTACCCAGAAACGTGGTTGGTGCTTTTGTTAATAACGAAAAAGAAATGTATGCTTTCGCTAAAGCAGAATTCGATAAACGAGAAAAACCTTTACCACAACTTAAAAATTCAGATACAAAAACGCGCTATTCAGTAAGACAAGGCGATTATTTGGGTAAGATTGCAAGAAAGTTTGGTGTTCGTGTAAGCCAGTTAAAACAATGGAATGGTTTAAGAAGTAATAACCTTAAGATAGGACAACGCTTAACTGTTTATCCACGAAATCCTTCAGCTATAACAAAAGCTTCCCGCAAACCTAAAAGCACTGCAAACTTTAACGGAAAGACATATAAAGTTAAAAGCGGAGATTCATTGTGGAGTATTTCGCAAAAATTTTCAGGAGTTTCTGTTCAAGATATTAAAGATTGGAACGATATTAGTGGTACTAATTTAAAACCAGGCATGACTTTAAGGGTGTCGAAAAGTTAGTAATTCTAAAAACAAATAAATTATGCGTAAACTTATTCTATTAGTAGTCATTATAGCCACTACCTTTTCTTGTGATAATAGTAGTAAAGGAGGTATAAAAATACTTCCAGATTCTGCAGGCCCAGTTAATAAAATAGCTATTGTTGTAGATAATGAGTTGTGGAAAAACACTGTAGGTGAAACCATTAGAAGTGTTATGGCACAACCTATTGACGGTTTGCCACAGGAAGAGCCAATATTTTCTTTAAGTCAAATACCTACTCAGGTTTTTACTGGTTTTGCAAAACAAAGCAGAAGTATTTTAAAGGTTGAACAAGGTGAAGCTAATTTCAAAATAGAAAGAGATGTACATGCAAGGCCACAAAAAATAGTGACTGTTTCTGGAAAGGATATAGCAGAAATTAAAGAACAAATAACTAAAAATGCTGACAATATTGTTGAAGCTTTAAAAGCTGAGGAAATAAGATATAAGCAAACACAAATGTCTAAATCTTTATCTAGAACTAAAGAGATTCAAGAATCCCTAGGAATAAAGGCGAGGTTTCCGTCTTATTATAGAGTTACAAATACTATTGCAAAACCTGAAGATAAATTTTTTTGGATAAAACGAGATATCCCAACTGGTTATACAAATGTATTGTTTTACGAACTACCTTTAAGCGCTATTAAAAAGGATGATAGTTTGGTGAGTCAAATTATTAGAACTAGAGATTCTATTGGTAAAAAATATATTTCAGGACCAGTAGATGATAGTTATATGGCAACAGAAATGGCTTATGCTCCACATGTTTACCAAACAATAATTGATAATAAACCAACAATAGAAGTTAAAGGACTTTGGGATGTAAAAAACCAGTTTATGTCTGGACCTTTTATTATGTATTTAATCGAAGATAAAATTAATAATAGATATCTTGTTGCCGAAGGTTTTGCTTATGCACCATCAGTATCTAAACGTAATTATGTTTTTGAGCTTGAATCTATTATAAAGTCTATTAGAATAAATTAATTATATACAGAATACTGAGCACAAAAAAACCATCGCATTGCGATGGTTTTTTATATAGTTTAATTTAGAAATTTACTTTTTTTCTTCAGCTTTTTCCTCATCTTCTTTACTAGCGTCTTTAAATTCTTTAATTCCGCTTCCAAGTCCTTTCATAAGTTCTGGGATTTTTTTACCTCCAAAAAGTAATAAAATAGCTATAACTATTAATCCAATTTGCCATGGTCCAAATGCACCTAAAAATATACTTAATGATATCATAATATATGTATTTAAGGTACAAAGTTAGTAATTAAAGTTTAATTAAAGCGTTTTAAAGCTAACTTTAGTATATTGTTAAATAGGTAAAGTTATATTTTTATTTACTTTTGTTTTAAGATGAGCACGTATGGCTAAGAAGATTAAAAAGACTAAAAAAATATCTAAGAAACTACTTAATAAGTATCGTTTAGTAATACTAAACGAAGATACTTTCGAGGAGCGATTAACATTTAAACTCACACGTTTAAATGTATTTGTGCTACTTGGTATTTCGTCTATTGCATTAGTAGCTTTTACAATTTTACTAATTGCTTTTACGCCATTGCGAGAATATATTCCAGGTTATTCTTCAACCGCTTTAAAAAAGCAAGCAGTAGAGCTTAGCTATAAAACAGACTCGTTACAACAGGTAATTACCTATAACGATCAATATTATGCTTCAATAAGAAAAGTACTAAAAGGCGAAGTAAGTACTGTAAAGTTTAATAGAGACTCTATAATAGAAGCAGCTAAAACAGACGCAAGTGAAGTAGATTTGTCTGCTAGTGAAGCCGATTCTATATTAAGAGCAAAAGTTGATAAAGAAGATAAATACAATCTTTTCGAAACTGCAAAATCTAAAACTAATTTTGTGTTATTTCCACCAGTAAATGGTGAAATTAGTGAGCAATATAATGCTAAAGAAAAACATTATGCAGTAGATATAGTAGTAGCAAAAAACACACCAGTTAAAGCTACTGCAGATGGCACAGTAATTTTTGCAGAATGGACAGCAGAAACAGGCTTTGTAATCTTAATAGAGCACAGTTACGGGTTGCTTTCTGTATATAAGCACAATACTACGCTTACTAAAGAACAAGGCGATTTAGTAAAAGCAGGAGAAGTAATTGCAACCTCAGGAAATACAGGAGACTTGTCTACAGGACCACATTTACATTTCGAGTTATGGAGCGATGGTTATTCTGTAAACCCAACTAATTTTATAGATTTTAAGAAATAGTGAGAAGAATTCCGAAAATAGTAATAAACCTTGTAATTATCATCATACTTTTTTCTTGCAAAAAAGAAGATATAAGCACCTTTCACAATCAAATTATTTCACAACAGCTTTTAAACAACACGGAATCATTTCATATTGAAGGAGTGGAAACCTATAAAATTAATTATAAATCTGAAGGTTTAAATATTGAAGGTTTTATTGCAAAACCAATAACAAATAAGGAAAAGGCAAAATTACCAGCAATTATTTTTTGTAGAGGCGGAAATCAAAGTTTTGGAATGCTTAATGCATACCAACTAAAAATGATAAATCAATTAGCAGAAAACGGATTTGTAGTTTTAGCCTCTCAACTTAGAGGAAATATAGCAAGTGAAGGCGTTGATGAGTTTGGAGGAAAAGATGTAAATGATATTTTAAAGTTAATAGATATAGCAAAAGAATTAGATTTTGTAGATGCCAAAAATATTCATGTTTTAGGCTATTCTAGAGGAGGAATGAATACTTATCAAGTGTCTAAATTAACAGATAATATAAATAGTATTGCTGTAGTAGGAAGCCCAACCAATAAATTTAAAGCCATTAAATTTAGAGAAAGCATGTATCAATATGTATACAAACCTTTGTTTGGTGATACAATACAAAACAAAAACGCTTACGTTAATCGATCAGCAGTATTCTGGCATAATAAATTAAACGAGCCAACCTTAATTCTTCATGGAAGTGATGACTCTAGAGTGGCACTAGAGGAAGCGCAACAAATTATAGATTCGCTTACTGCATCAAACAAAAAAGATTTTGAATATAAAATATTTGAAGCAGGAAATCATTCACTTTCAAACTATAGAGAAGAAAGGGATAGTTTAATTATTAACTGGTTTAAAACACACAACAAATAATGCTATCACTAAAAGCAGCTTTAGCAAAACCATTTGCTAAAAGAGTTTATAAAAAAGTTCAGAAATGGGCTAATAATCCTATTGAAACCCAGGAAAAGGTTTTTCGAGATTTAATTAGAGGAGCTTCGGAAACAGCCTTTGGAAAAGATCACGGTTTTAATACTATAAAAAATCATGACGATTATGTAAAACATGTTCCTATTCGTGATTATGAAGCACTAAAACCGTACGTAGAAAGAGTAGTTGCAGGTGAAGAAAATATTCTTTGGAAAGGAAAACCACTCTATTTTGCAAAAACATCTGGTACAACATCAGGCGCAAAATACATTCCTATTACTGCCGAAAGTATGCCTAATCATGTAAATGCAGCACGAAATGCCATCTTGCTTTATATTCATGAAACAGGAAATTCTAAATTTGTAGATGGTAAAATGATTTTCCTTCAAGGCAGTCCCATTTTAACAGAACAAAACGGCGTGCAATTAGGACGATTATCTGGAATAGTAGCTCATTACGTACCTAAATACCTTCAAAAAAACAGATTGCCTTCATGGGAAACCAATTGTATTGAAGACTGGGAAACTAAAGTAGATGCAGTAGTAGAGGAAACATTACCAGAAGACATGACTATTATTTCTGGTATTCCATCTTGGGTTCAAATGTATTTTGAAAAGCTTCAGAAAAAAACAGGACAAAAAGTTGGTGATATTTTCAAGAATTTTAACCTTTTCATTTTTGGAGGCGTTAATTACGAACCTTACAGAGCCAAGTTCGAAAACTTAATAGGACGAAAAGTAGATAGTATAGAATTGTATCCTGCGAGTGAAGGTTTCTTCGCTTTTCAAGATAAGCAAGAAGAAAAAGGAATGTTGCTACAGCTAGATTCTGGAATGTTTTACGAATTTATTTTAGTTGAAGACTTTTTTGAAGATAACCCAAAACGAATTACAATAAAAGATGTTGAAGTTGGTGAAAATTACGTTTTAATAATTTCTACAAATGCAGGATTATGGGCTTATAATGTTGGAGACACAGTAATTTTTACAAGTACAAAACCATATCGCGTTATTGTTTCAGGACGTATAAAACACTTTATTTCTGCCTTTGGCGAGCATGTAATTGGTAAAGAAGTAGAACACGCTTTAAGAATAGCTACAGAAGGTACTTTAGTTAGAATTAATGAGTTTACGGTTGCACCACAAATTAGTCCAGAATCTGGATTACCATATCACGAATGGTTTATAGAGTTTGAAAACGAACCTGAAAGTCTTTCCGCTTTAGCGCAAAAAATAGACCAAGCTTTACAACAACAGAATAGTTATTATTTAGACTTAATAATAGGTAAAGTTTTACAACCTTTAAAGATCTCAGTAATTCAAAAAAACGGATTTCAAAATTACATGAAATCAATAGGGAAATTAGGTGGGCAGAATAAAATTCCACGTCTTGCAAACGATCGAAAAATTGCTAAGGCATTAAATACTGAAATAATACTGAAATAATAGTATCTTTGTTAGCTAATGAAACTACATGAGTAAAATAAAAAAACACGAAAGAACGAGGGCGCAAGAGAGCTCGAACGCTATAGAAAGAATGTACATTACGATGCGACATTTATTTAATCGTGGTTTTTATAAGCCTATGGGAATATCTGGAGAAACGCTTCGCGAAGCTCTTTTAGTATTAAGACCAGAAATTTATGGCTCGATTGCAGACGAAAAAGCTGAGTTAGAAGGACTTTTATATGTTATTGATAGACTTCCAATTGGTATTGAAGAATGTCGTTTTATTAACCTTACAAGTGATGAAGGTTATGCGAATTCTCATTTTGAAGCTATTATTCCTCCAAAAAGAAGACGTAATTGCTACAGAATTGACGAAGAGCAAATGAATATTGAAATCACGCGTGGACGCAGTGAAATCTACGATATTTTAACACACTTAACATTTCTATTTGTTGAATCTCATAAAATTTTTAAACGCGTAGTTATAGACGAGAAAGGAACTACAACTAGAGATTGGATTAAGTTAGAAGCTGCTGTCTTAAGCAAAAAGAAACTAACGAACCAAGAGCGTGAAATAGCAATAACACATACTGCAAACATTTTAGGTCGTACTTTTAAAGAACTTACAGATGTTTATAGTGTTTTTGCAACAACCAAACATCCAGAACGCTTATTAGAAATTGTGTACTGGTTAGGAAAACTTGCTATAGACGAGGTTGTAAATAATAACAAGCGTACAGTTACTTTTAGTCCTGTTTTACGTGAGCGTTTAGGTCACCACATTCATGGAGAGCGCTGGGCAGACACAATAAAAGAAACACTTAAAAAAAACGGTTTATTATCAAGACCAATACATATTATTAGTGCTAATCTACATAGTGTTATGAATACTTTGTATGCACCACAAGCATTAAAAGCGTTGGCATCTAAAAAAGATGTTTTTGAGGTTTACGAAGCATTAAGCAGCTCTGAAAATGAAAACCTACGCAATAAAGTAACACAAAAAGCGTTACAGCAAGGAATGATTTATATCAAAGATACTTCTGGAACCAATATAAATGTACAGATTTTTGATACAGCAAAGCTAGATTTAAGTCTTACAGATTTAGGGCTTAATAAAGCTGATAAAAACAGTGAAAAACCTGTGCTTTTTGTAATGGATTATGCGTTTGGAGAACAGGCTTACGAAACTATAGATGAGTTCTTAAAACCGTACGAAGAAGGCAAAGAGAAAACACATTTAAATATCGAGTCTATCTCAATAATGGGAAAAGCTGGAATTTTAGAAGGCGGAAAAGGAGATATAATGATTCCATCTGCACATATTTTTGAAGGTACGGCAGATAATTATCCGTTTAAAAACGAGCTTAGTAAAGCTGATTTAGAAGGACAAGGTGTTGAAGTATTTGAAGGTAGTATGATTACTGTTTTAGGTACATCTCTTCAAAACAAAGACATTTTAAAATTCTTTTTTAATTCAACCTGGAATGTTATAGGTTTAGAAATGGAAGGTGCGCATTACCAAAAAGCAATACAAGCAGCATCAAAAGTACGCGGTAGTATTAATCCAGATGTAAAAGTGAGATATGCATACTACGCAAGTGATAACCCATTAGAAACAGGAAGTACATTAGCTTCTGGAGGTTTAGGAACGTCTGGCGTAAAACCTACATATTTAATAACAAGAAAGATATTACAACAAATTTTTAATTAACCATTAGAATAAATTATGAGTCAAGAACTACCATCAAATAAAAACAGTAACGAAGAAGTAGATTTAATTGTGTTTTTTAACCTCATTGGAAACGCACTAACTAAAGTTGTAAGCTTTTTTACATCGGTAATAAAAGCAGTTTTTTCTGTAGCTATCCATACTGTAAAGATATTTATTAATAGTTGGAAAATTATTCTAGGAGTAATCGTCGTTTTTACAATAATAGGGTATGTGTTAGAGCAAACAAAGAACGTGTCTTATCAGTCTGAGATGTTAGTAGAGCCTTTTTATGGGTCTAAATACCAGTTAGTTACTAATATTAAGTATTTTAATGCACTAATAGCAGAAAGGGATTACGATGCATTAAGTAATATTTTTGTTGAGGATTCTATAAGTTTGGATGTTAAGAATATTTTAGGGTTTAAAGTTGAGCCAGGTCCTGAAACAGAGAATGATAGAATTTTACAATACCAAGGTTTTATGCAACGTCTTGATTCTGTAAGAAAGGAAGAAATGACGTTTGATGATTATATAGAAAACAGAAGTTTATATTCGGGAGACTTGTTTTTAATTACAGCATATTCATCACAAAAGGATATTTTTAAAAATCTTGAAAAGGGAGTTGCATCAGCATTTACTAATCAATTTTCAGCTGAAGCGTTTATAAAAAAAGAACAACTTAGAGAACTACAAAAGCAAAATCTAAAAACCCAACTTCAAGAAATTGATAGTTTAAAAACATTTTACATAAAAGTAAGAACAGACGAGTCTAAAACAGGTTCTAAAAAAATAGACTTAGGAGGAATTTCACTCTCTAATGATACTAGATCTACAACACGTGAGTATGAACTATTGGAGAAAGAAAACATTATTAGAGACCAGTTAAAATCGTTAGATCAACAAAAAATTGAAGAAGATAAGCTTTATGCTGTCATATCAAGCTTCCAAGGTGTTGGAGAAATAAAACGTAGTTGGCGAGATAAATACTCTTTAATTTTCCCTGCACTAGCATTTGTTTTATTATGTATATTCTATCTTATATTTAGAGTGGTAAATTATGCTAAAAACTATGAAGATTAAAACGATTTTAATTACTGGTGGAGCAGGTTTTATAGGCTCTAACTTTATACTATATTTTTTAGAAAACAATAAGGACACCCATATTGTAAATTTAGACAAGCTTACATATGCAGGAGATATTACAAATACAAAAGAGGTTAAAAATAACCCAAGTTATACTTTTGTAGAAGGAGATATTTGTAATAGAGAACTTCTTGAAGATTTGTTTAATAAATATAGCTTTTCTGGCGTAATTCATTTTGCAGCAGAATCTCATGTTGATAATTCTATTAAAAATCCAAGTGCTTTTATAGACACTAATATTACTGGAACATTTAACTTAATTGATGTTGCAAAGGCGTATTGGATGGATGGACCAAATCAAATAAAAACAGGTTTTGAAGCGGCAAGATTTCACCACATTTCAACCGATGAGGTTTATGGAACTTTAGGTGAAACAGGTTTGTTTACAGAGCAAACACCTTATGCCCCAAATAGCCCTTATAGCGCATCTAAGGCATCATCAGATTTTATTGTGCGTAGTTATTTTCATACCTACGGATTAAATGTTATTACGACTAATTGCTCTAATAATTATGGGCCAAAACAACATAACGAAAAATTAATACCAACCATTATTAGAAAAGCGATTTCTGGTGAGAATATTCCAATTTATGGAGATGGGAAAAATATTCGCGATTGGTTATATGTTTTAGACCATTGCAAAGGGATTGAATTGGTTTATAAAAAGGGTAAAGCAGGAGAAACTTACAATATTGGAGGAAGAAACGAAAGAGACAATTTGTGTATTGTAAAAACAATTTGTGAGATTTTAGATAATGTTAAACCATCTAAGAAGTCGTATAAAGAACAAATTACTTTTGTAAAAGATAGACCAGGACACGATTTTAGATATGCCATTGATGCAAACAAGCTAGAAAAAGAATTAGGTTGGAAAGCAGACGAGAACTTTGAAACAGGCATAAAAAAAACAATAGAATGGTATTTAAATAAATATAACAATAAATGAAAGGTATAATATTGGCAGGAGGATCAGGCACACGCTTACACCCATTAACATTGGCAGTAAGTAAACAACTAATGCCTATTTATGATAAGCCAATGATCTATTACCCATTGTCAACATTAATGTCGTCTGGTATAAAAGATATACTAATTATTTCTACACCTCACGATTTACCTTTATTTGAAGCTTTACTTGGAGATGGAAAAAAATTTGGGTGTAATTTCGAATACGCAATTCAAGAAGAGCCTAATGGTTTAGCAGAAGCTTTTATTATTGGAGCCGATTTTATAGGCAAAGATAAAGTTGCGCTTATTCTAGGGGATAATATATTTTATGGAACAGGTTTAGAAAAGTTATTACAAGAGAATAGTGACCCAGAAGGAGGTGTTATTTATGCTTATCATGTGCATGACCCAGAGCGTTATGGTGTTGCAGAGTTTGATGAGCACGGAAAAGTTATTTCAATTGAAGAGAAACCTGAAAACCCTAAATCTAATTATGCCGTTCCTGGTATTTATTTTTATGACAATGAAGTTGTAAATATTGCTAAGAATATAAAACCAAGTCCTAGAGGTGAGTTAGAAATAACAGATGTAAATAAAGAATACTTAAAGCAAGGAAAACTAAAAGTTAGTGTTCTAGATAAAGGGACTGCTTGGTTAGATACAGGAACATTTAATTCATTAATGCAAGCTTCACAATTTGTTCAAGTAATAGAAGAAAGACAAGGTTTAAAAATAGGAGCAATAGAAGAAGTAGCTTATAAAATGGGTTATATTAACAAATCTCAACTTCAAGAACTTATTAAACCATTAGTAAAAAGTGGATATGGAAAACATCTACTTAGTATTATTGAGGAATAAAATAAAATAATTTAAATGAAAATTTTCGAAACTAAATTAAAAGGCTGCTTAATTATTGAGCCTAAGGTTTTTGAAGACAAAAGAGGTTCTTTTTTTGAAAGCTTTAATACAAAGCAGTTTAATGATTTAACGAATTCTAAAACTAATTTTGTTCAAGATAACGAATCATATTCTACAAAAGGAGTTTTAAGAGGGCTGCATTACCAAACAGGATTGCATGCTCAAGCAAAGCTTGTGCGTGTAATTAAAGGAAGGGTTCTAGACGTAGCTGTAGATTTAAGAAAAAGTTCTAAAACATTTGGAGAATATGTTTCAGTAGAACTTTCTGAAGCAAATAAAAAACAACTTTTTGTTCCTAGAGACTTTGCCCATGGATTTATTGTATTAAGCGAGACAGCAATTTTTTCTTATAAATGTGATAATTATTACGATAAAGAGTCTGAACAAGGAATTATTTTTAGTGATAAAGATTTGAATATTGATTGGAAACTACCTAAAGAAGAGTTCTTGATTTCAGAAAAAGACATCATACTTCCAACATTTAAAAATGCTGTTTTACCATGAAGACTAAAGTTTTAGTAACTGGTGCAAATGGACAATTAGCACAAACAATAAAAGTATTATATAGTGCAAACAAAGAAAATGTTCAGTTTGTTTTTGTAAATAAAAATGAATTAGATATTACTAATTATAAGGAGGTTTCTAACTTTTTTTCAATAAACAATTATGATTATTGCATTAATTGTGCAGCTTATACAAATGTAGAGCAAGCAGAAGAATTTATAGAATTAGTCTTTAAGATTAATGCTGAAGCGGTAAAAAACTTAGCGCTTTTATGTAAAAAACATAGAACAGTTTTAATTCATATTTCAACTGATTATGTTTTTGATGGAAAAGAAGAAACACCATATCTTGAAACAGATCTAACTAATCCAATCAACCAATATGGTAAGTCTAAATTAAAAGGCGAGCAGTGTATCTCTAACTCATTAAAGGAGCATTTTATTATTAGAACGTCATGGTTATATTCAAACTATGGTAAGAATTTTGTAAAAACAATTGCAAATAAAATAAAAGAAAACTCAGAACTTAAAATTACAATTGCAGAAACAGGAACACCAACAAGTTGTATAGATTTAAGTAGTTTTTTATATTATTTAATAACTACAAAAAGTAATAAATATGGTATTTACCATTTTAGTAATGAGGGTATTACAACCTGGTATGGTTTTGCAGTAGAAATTGCAAAACATTTTAATTCTTTTGATCTTAAAAAGATAGTTCCAGTAGAAGGGTTTATAACTAAAGCAAGACGACCAAAATATAGTGTAATGTCTAAAGATAAAATATTATTAAATTTTAAGCTCTCACCAAACAATTGGAAAGATGCCTTATCTCGTGTTTTAGAAACGTTTTAACTAAAAATTTTATTTTTAGAGTAATCTGACAATAAAAAATATTAAATATATTATTTTTGCAGACGCTAGACAATTGATTTTTTATAACTAAAACAAGTATTCAGCTATAAATTAAGAAAATAAATGAACAAAAAAATAGCCATTATTGGCCTAGGATATGTAGGTCTTCCTTTAGCAGTAGAATTTGCTAAAAAATATAAAGTAGTAGGTTTTGATATAAACAACTCTAGAATAGATCAATTAAACTCTGGCCACGATAGCACTTTAGAAGTGTCAGATTCTAACTTAGAATCAGTTCTTAATCAAAAAGAAAATGGTTTAGCCTTAAGTTTTAATGCTGAAGATATTAAATCTTGTAATATTTTTATTGTAACAGTACCTACACCAGTTGATAAAAACCATAGACCAATATTAACACCTTTAATAAAGGCTTCTGAAACAATTGGTAAAGTACTTAAAAAAGGAGACATAGTTATTTATGAGTCTACGGTTTATCCAGGAGTTACAGAAGATGAATGTGTCCCAATTTTAGAAAAAGTAAGTGGGTTGAAATTTAATGAAGATTTTTTCTGTGGTTACTCTCCAGAAAGAATTAATCCAGGTGATAAAACACATACGGTTGCTAATATTAAAAAAGTAACTTCAGGCTCTACACCTAAAATAGGTGAAGAAGTTAACAGCTTATACGCTTCTATAATTACTGCGGGAACACATTTAGCGCCTTCAATAAAAGTTGCTGAAGCTGCCAAGGTAATTGAGAATGCTCAAAGAGACATTAACATTGCTTTTGTTAATGAACTTGCAATGATTTTTAATAAGTTAGATATTGATACACATGCAGTTTTAGAAGCAGCAGCAACCAAATGGAACTTTTTACCTTTTAAACCAGGTTTAGTTGGAGGTCATTGTATAGGTGTAGACCCATATTATTTAGCTCAAAAGGCTCAAGAAGTAGGCTACCATCCTGAAATAATTTTAGCAGGAAGACGTTTAAATGATTCTATGGGAGAATTTGTAGCTACCGAAGTTTTAAAGCTAATGGTTAAAAATGATATAGCTATTAAAAACGCTAAGGTCTTAATGCTAGGCATTACTTTTAAAGAAAACTGCCCAGATATTAGAAACACCAAGGCTATCGATGTTTATAATGCATTAGTTAACTTTAATATGGATGTTGATGTATACGATCCATGGGCTTCAAATGAAGAAGTTTTTAATGAATATCAAATTCATACTACAGATAAAATTAAGGAAACTTACGACGCTATTGTTCATGTAGTAGCTCATAAAGAATTCACAACATTAGACTTGGAATCAATTAAAAATAAAAACGCTATAGTGTACGATGTAAAAGGAAATTTAGAATTAAAAAAAATAACAAAAAGACTATAACAATAAGTATTATGAAAGTGAATAAAAAAACTCTGAATAATCCGTTATTAATTATAATGCTTTTATTCATCTTGTTTTCTTGTAAAGAAGAAGAGAAATCTAAAACGAGTAATCAAACTCAAAAAATAGAAGTTAAAAAAGAGGTAATAGCAGAAAGTAAAAACAACAATATTAAATTAAATTTTAAAGGAAAATTTGAAAGTGATGATAACTTTCTTTTAATGTATTCAACAGAAGAAAACAAAAGATATTCAAATGAAAACAGATTAACTAAAAGAATAAAAGGATCAAATAAAGAACAAAACATTCAATTCGAATTTCCTGAAGGAGTAAGACCTTATGATTTAAGAATTGATTTTAGCGGTAATAAAGACCAAAAAAAAGTTAGTTTTAAAGAGATAGTAATTAGTGATTCGTTAAATAGAATATTGCTAAATGAGAATAATATATTTAATAATTTTAAGCTTAGTGAGCACTCAAAATTTAATAAAGAAACGTTAGAACTAAAATGTAACCTTTTTAATACGAAAGAAGGGAAAATGGGCTATAACCCTTATTTAGGTACAAATTACTCCTTTTTAAAAGTATTAAAAGCCTTCAATAAAGCAAATATAAATAAATCTAAAACTGTAGCTCTTGAAGATGTTGAAAATATTGATTTAAAAGATGGAGAGTTTAGAGTTATTATAGAAGGTGTTTTTAAATCTGATGATGAATTATTATTGTTTTATAGTGATGATCTTAACAAAAGTTTTAAATTAAAAAAGCCAATAAGAAAACTTGTAAAAGGAAGTAATTTACCTCAAACGGTTATAATTACATTGCCAAATGAAGATTATTTGGTTAATTTTAGATTTGATGTTAGTGCAAGCATAAAGCAAAAAGGTATCGAAATTAATAGATTTACTATTAGCGAATTAAATTCTATAATATCTTTTGATAAAGCTCAAATAAGTGAATACTTGAAAGCTAATGAGTATATAGATTTAAGCTCTAATGGTGAAATAAATTTAAAAACTATAATAAAAAATGGTGTTGAAAACTTCAACCCATACTTTAATTTAACCGATAAGTTTATAAAAGAACTTTCTAATTTTTAAAAAATAGACTCTAAAACTTTTAAAGAAAAAGCGATTTTTGTTTTTCAGAAATAAGGCTTCATAAGAATTATTTATTATTAATGAAAGAAGGTGTTAAATTATAAAGATAAAATGAAAAAACTTAGTTATTTAAATCATATAGATTCATTAAGAGCAATTGCAGTATTGTTAGTAATATTCTATCACCTTGATATTGATGCTTTCAAAGGAGGCTTTATTGGTGTCGATGTTTTCTTTGTAATTAGTGGGTTTTTAATAACACGTATAATAAATCATGAATTTCTAGAAAAAGGTACGGTTAGTTTAAAAACTTTTTATATTAGAAGGATAAGACGTTTAATTCCAACACTTTTTTTAACCTTTATTTTTACTTTTCTAGCATTTTCTCCTTCAGATTTTATGAATGCAGCTAAGTCAATGTTTATGAGTTCTTAAGTTTTTTGAAAATACGTTTTTAAAAATCTTAGACCAAGAAGTAAAAATTAGTAAAACAAAAAAAGAGCTCATAGGAGAGAACAATAACAACATTAAATTAAATTTCAAAGGAACTTTTAAGAAAAATGATATATTTTTGGTTATGTATTCTACTAAAGAGAATAATTCTTATTCTAAAAAAAACAGATTAACACAAAAAATAAAAAGATCAAATTTAGAACAAGACATTCAATTTGAATTTCCAAATGGCGTGAGACCTTATGATTTAAGAATTGATTTTAGCGATAATAAAGACCAAAATGGAGTTGTTTTTAGGGAATTAAAAATTAATGATTCTCTAAATAATATTACGATTAATAAAAACAATTTTTTTGCTAATTTTAAGTTAAGTAAAGACATTGTTTTTAAAGATGAAACATCTGTTTTTAAAGGAGTCCCTTTTAAGACCAAAGAGGGAAAAATGGGTTACAATCCTTATTTTATGCCTAATTCCTTTTTTAGAGAAAGATTAATAAAGTTTAATAATGCTAATATTAATAAAGAACAAGTATTAGATACTGAAAATGGTTTAAATAAAAAAAACAGCAAATAAAATTTCAAAATCAATAGCTAATAATCTATATACTTATAAATAAAACGAATGATGTTGAAGTCATTGAAAAAGAATGAAAGAAAATAAATACCATACAGAAGATTTATCTAAATCAACATTTTTAGTAACTGGAGGAGCTGGTTTTATAGGAAGTAATCTTGTAGAATATCTATTAAAGAACGGAATAAAAAAAGTAGTGATTTTAGATAATTTTGCTACAGGTCACCTTAAGAATATTAGTACCTCTTTAGAAGATTCTCGTTGTGAATTAATAGAAGGAGATATAAGAGATTTAGAAACTTGTAAAAAAAGCATGATTAATGTTGACTACGTCTTGCATCAGGCAGCTTTAGGCTCTGTTCCACGTTCAATAAATGATCCGATAACATCAAACGAAGTTAATATTTCTGGTTTCTTAAATATGCTTGTAGCTGCTAAGGAATCTAAAAGCGTTAAAAGAATGGTTTATGCGGCATCATCAAGTACTTATGGTGATAGTGAGGGCTTGCCAAAGGTGGAAGATGTTATTGGTAAACCACTTTCTCCGTATGCAGTTACAAAATACGTTAATGAGTTATATTCAGACGTTTTTTATAAAACTTATGGATTAGAAACTATTGGTCTTAGATACTTTAATGTATTTGGGCCACACCAAGATCCTAATGGTGCTTATGCTGCTGTAATACCAAAATTTATTGGACAGTTTTTAAATAAAGAAAATATATTAATTAATGGTGACGGAAAACATTCAAGAGATTTTACTTATATTGAGAATGTAATACAAGCAAATATTAAAGCTGCACTTTCTAAAAACCCAGAATCAATTAATCAAATATATAATGTCGCATTTGGAGAGAACACTAACCTAAACGAGTTGGTAGATGACATAAAGGATGGTTTAAGAAGTTTAAATGTGGATTACAGCGCAACAAATGTTAAACATGGGCCTGATAGAGCAGGGGATGTTAAACACTCTTTAGCAGATATTTCTAAAGCAAAAAAGTTAATAAACTATAATCCTATATACTCTTTTAAAGAAGGAATAAAAATAACCACACAATGGTACCATAATGAATTATAATAAAGAGATAGATTATAAAAGTTATTTACAAACATTCCTTTTTAGTTTATTTTGTCTCTTATTTGCTTTTCCTATTTTACCTAATGCTTTTCACAGTATTATAATTGTATTAATTATAATTTCTGCATTATTTCTTTATGGTAAAAACTTAAAAGACAACATAAAAAGAACAGGCTATAAACCTGTTTTTTATCTGTGTCTTTGGATAATTGTTATAATATTTAGTTTAAGTTACACAGATAACCAGGATAAAGGATTAAAGTTGATATTAAGACTTGTAAACTTTATAATATTCCCTATACTTTTTATTTATTTAATACCAAAAATATCACAGAAGCAACAAACCATTTTATTTTATTTTTATATAGTATCTAATTTTTTAATTGTAATTTTTTTATATGTAAAATTAGTACAAGGTATAGATGCTTTAGGTTATATTAATACTGCTGGAGAGAGAACGAGAGGACTTTTAAAACTAAGTATAATAGACCAGTTTAATGTTATTTCTAAACTTCCATTTCATGTGTCTAGGTATTATCTAAACGAGAATAATATAAGTGGTATTTTTGTGCATAAGGCATATTTAAGTATGGGCTTTATATGGAGTATAATATTAATTATTGACACTGTTTTTTTTAAAGAAACATCTAAGTGGCTAAAAGCAGCAGGCCTTTTTTTTATACTTATATTTACTTTTAGCGTAGTTTACCTAACATCTATTCCTAATTTAGTATGCCTTTTAATTATTCCAATTTTTATTGTTTGGAAAATAAATTCAAAGAAAATAAGAACAATAATATGTATATTGTTTATTGTTGTACCATCAATACTCTTAGTAACACCAAGTGTACAGAATAAATTATATGATAATGTTAGGTTTAAGCAAGACTTTGAAGAAGCTAAAATAACGCTAGTAAACCTTTTTTCAGAAAAACCTGATAGAAACGCAAATATTAGATCTCAACTTTGGAGTTGTGCGGTAAATGAGTTTGCTAAAAAACCTATTTTTGGCTATGGAATTGGTTCCGAAAACGATGTTATCAACACGTGCACAAACAGTGAGCTAAATTCCCATAATTACTTTTTTTCAATTCTTATTACTGGAGGACTAATTTTATTTATTGCCTTTATTCTTTTTTTAGGAAACAGTTTCAATATTGCGATAATCACAAAAAACAAAGTGCAACTCGCTTTTTTAGTTATTATTTGTATTAACCTTATGTCTGAAAGCATGTTTATTAGAATACATGGGATATTATTTTGCTCAATTTTCGGGAGTCTATTATATAAAGAATCCCTATTCTTAAAATTAGAAAAAGAAAGTGTTTAAGTCAGATTTTTTAAAAAGCATAAGTGTTTTAGCCGGAGGAACAATAGTCGCACAGATTGTTACTTTTTTGGCAATGCTTTATTTAACAAAAGTATATCTTCCAGATAGTTTTGGGCTTTTATCTTTAGGAACTTCTTTAATAAGTATTTGTTTACCATTAGCAACATTACGTTTTGACAAAGCAATAGTAATTGCTGAAAGCGATAAAGAAATATATAATTTAGTTGTTCTTTCTCTTTTAACTAATGTTATTGTCTCTGTTGCTATATTAATATTAGGCGTTTTTTTATACTTTTTTAATATTATTGATCAAGTACATTATCCTTTAGTTTTTATTATTCCTTTTAGTGTTTTTTTGTATGGACTAATAAATGTTTTTCAAATGTATTTTGATAAACGTTCGAAGTTTAAAATTACATCTAGAGCAGTAATAATAGATGCTTTTTCAAAGTCAGGAATGCAATTTGTTTTATTTAAAACGTTTCCTTTATTGGGTATGTTAATAGGTTATGTTTTTGCATTAACAATAGGTGTTTCTTATTATTTTTTTAATACAGTATCTTTTTTTAAAAACTGTAAAAAACAAGCTACTAAACAGAGCCTGATTTTAGTTGCAAAAAAATATGATAAGTTCCCTAAATTTTATGCGCTAAGCAACATCTTAAAATCTGCATCGCACAATATATGCTCATTTACATTTCCTGTGTTTTTTTCGCTTGCAGTTTTAGGGAATTTTAGCATTGCGTTTAAAATTGTAAAATTACCAGCTCAACTAATATCTATGGCTTTAAGAAGAGTTTATTGCCCTAAAGCAGCTAAGCTATACCTGACAGATAAAAGAGCCATGCTAAAACTATATTTTAAATCTACCAAGGTTTTGTTATTTATAGCTATTGGTCCTTTTATAATATTTGAACTTTTTGCAGATGATTTATTTATATTATTCTTTAAGGAAAGCTGGTGGAGTGCCGCTGTGTATGCAAAAGTAATATTGATATATGTATTTTTTAATATTGTAAATGCTTTAGCTCATGAGAATATGATTATATTAGGGCTGCAGAAAACATTTTTAATAGTTGAAATTGTATGGTTAGTATTAAGCTTAATTTTAATTTATATTGCCTCAATATTAGAAAGCTCTTTTTTAGCCGTTTTGTTTTATGCTTTAGTTGGAGTTTTCATGGAAATAATTGTGTTTTTAATTCAATACATAAAGTTAAGAAACGAATTGAAGTAAAATAGTTATGAAAACGACATCTAAAAGTATTATATATTTATTCGTTTCACTAGTTGGTGTTTTATTAACGGGTTTAAGTTGCTATTTTGTAAAATTAAATTTCGCATTATTTTTTTCGTTAATAACTTTAATCTTTACTTATAGAATATTTAAAATATCAATAAAGCGTTTAAATAGTTTTTCCTTTTTCTTTTTGCTTTTTTATGTTTTATATACATATGCTCCGGTACTTACTGTTTTGTTTGATATTGATAATAGAAGGCTGTTTCGAGAATCAACTCCCGAATCAGCATGTCTATATTTATTTGTTTCTACACTTGGCTTGTTCGCAATGTCTATTCCATACATTATTAGTATCAAGAATGTTGAAATAGATAAGAATCAGTATTCACATAAAATAAAGCAATTTACATTGTTTACTGTTGCTTTTGTTTGTGTTGCTCTTTTAAGTGAATTTATTAACATATATAGAGCTGGAGGACTTGGTATATTAAGTTTTGGGAAAGCGGTTTATCAAGCAAAAACAGGAGGAGTTTTTATAACACTACCATCTGCAAGTTTTTTAAAAATAGGTTTTTTCTTTCTTGGATTAAGAATGTATTTAACTTACAGTAATAAGTTTTTTGCAGTTCTAAAAAACAAATTATTCTTATTTGTTTTATTAATTGCCTCTCCAATAATATTA
The DNA here is from genome assembly GCF_002831665.1 of Lacinutrix sp. Bg11-31. Classification (NCBI taxonomy): domain Bacteria; kingdom Pseudomonadati; phylum Bacteroidota; class Flavobacteriia; order Flavobacteriales; family Flavobacteriaceae; genus Lacinutrix; species Lacinutrix sp. Bg11-31. Next base: position 2,835,772 of record NZ_CP025118.1, on the reverse strand, counting down.
ATTTATTTAAGTGTTGGTTTTAGAGGTCATTTACTAGGCGTTTTTATTGCTTATTTAGTTGGGTATAGTTATTATTTAAGCATCCATAAAATAAAAAGAAAAGTTGTGCTTTTTTTGTTTTTAGGTTATTCCTCAATGGCTATATTATATGGAATTAGAGGACAGTTAAGACATTTGTTTACCTCAGGTAATTGGGAGCGCTTTGATTATTATGTTTTTCAAAAGAAAAGTTATTTAGTATATTATAATCCAGCAAATAACGAGTTTGGAGCGCCATACATGAACTACATTAAATTTTATAATGATGATGATAATGAGTTGCTTTATGGTTCAAGTTATCTTGATGGCTTTTTAATACCAATTCCAAGGGCTTTATTACCTTTTAATAAGCCAAAACCAATTACATATACTTTTAAAGATAGATATTTTTCTTCCTGGAACACTAGTAGAATATCTGGCTCTGGTTTCTCTTATGTTATGGAAGCGCAATGGAATTTTGGATTGTTTGGACCATTCTTGGTCTACTTTTTTACAGGCTTCTTTTTTTGGTTTTTAGAATACCTTAGAAATAAAAACAAGTTTATATTATTTATGCCATTATTTTACGCAATGATGCTTCCTTTTGCACAATCAATCCATCGTTCATCATTTGGGTTCATTATGGCAAATGTTATTGTAATAAGTATGTTAATAGTTATATTAGTTATATTAAAGACAATAATTCCAAACTTTATAAATAAAAACAACTAATAGAATTTGAAATTACTATTTAAAAAAATAATAAGTCTTTTTATTCTTTACACAAAAGGAGGTGTTTCCTATGCTCGACACAAAGGTGTTAAAGTAGGAAGTCGCTGCCGTATTTTTACAACAAATTTTGGTAGCGAACCTTTTTTAATTGAAATAGGTAATGATGTAACTATAACATCTGGAGTTAAATTAATAACTCATGATGGTTCTACTTGGCTCATGAAAGATGATAAAGGAAGAAGATATCGGTTTCAAAAAATAGAAATTGGAAATAAGGTTTTTATAGGCGTAAATAGTATAATTATGCCTGGTGTTAAAATAGATGATAACGTAATTGTTGCAGCTGGATCAGTAGTAACTAAATCAATTCCTTCAGGCTCAATAGTTGCTGGAGTGCCAGCCAAAATGGTAGGTGAATATAAGACTATAGAAGATCGAATGATAAAAAATTACATTAGTGATCAAGATATGGATTATAATAAAAATTATATAGATAGAATACTAGGTGTTACAAACCCGGGTTTTAAAGATTATTTAAAAAAATAATTTGAAACAAAAAAAAATAACAATAATTTTACCTTCTTTAAAAGCAGGAGGAGCAGAACGTGTTTTGTCTTTTATTTCAAAAAAATTAGATAAAAATAGTTTTGAAGTCACACTCTTAGTTCTTGGTTTTAAAAAAGACGGTGTTTACAATATTGATGATTGTAACACTGTGTTTTTAAACAAAAAAAGACTACTATACGCTTTTCCATTAATTATAAAATATATTGTAATTGCTAAACCAAATATAATATTAAGTTCAGTAACTCATGTTAATTTATTAATGGCAATTCTATCTTTTGTTTTTTATAAAACTAGTTTTGTTGCAAGAGAGGCTAGTGTAGTAAGTAAAATAAGCGAGCATAGTAAATCGTTATTAACGAATAGGCGTGTCATTAGGTTTTTATATCCAAGATTTAAAAAGATTATCTGTCAGTCTCAAGATATGCAGAACGATTTAAAGACGATTTATAAAATAAACGAAGATAAATTAATAGTTATTAATAATCCAATTACTCAATTACATCATGTAAAGGATAAAGTTTATGCTAAAGAAGAGATTATTAAATTTATTACAGTTGGTCGTTTAAGTAAAGAAAAAGGGCATGAAAGAATATTAAAAAGTTTACAGCTTTTAGATTATAATTTTCACTACACTATTATTGGAGACGGACCTTTAAAAAATGAAATAAGAGACTTAGTTTTAAAATTAGAAATAAAAAGTAAGGTTTCTTTCATAGATTATACAAATAAGGTTTCAGAAGAATTAAGAAAATCAGATATTTTTTTACAAGGCTCTTATGTTGAAGGGTTTCCAAATGCTGTTTTAGAGAGCTGTGTAGTTGGAACTCCTGTATTAGCATTCAACGCGCCTGGAGGAACAAAAGAGATTATAAAAAATGACATAACTGGATATTTAGTAAACACAAAAAAAGAATGGAAAAATAAACTCGATAATATTGAGGGTTTACTTCAAATGGAACCCAACACAGTAAGTGAATATGTTAAAAACAAGTTTAGTGACACTACTATATTGAATAAATACGAACAACTATTTAAAAATTTAAATTAATAAATGGATTTTGTTTTTTTAATAAATAGATTAGGAATGGGAGGCGCAGAACGAGTAGTTGTTACGCTAGCAAATAAACTAATAGAAAGTCATTACAAAGTAGAAATAATTTGTTTAGAAAAAAGTGATATTGCATACAATTTAAATGATAAATGTAAAGTTTCCACACTAACAAATTATAATATTAATAATGGTGTTTTAAAACTGTTTTTACTAATATATCAAGCATGGAAACTTAGAAGACACATTTCAAAACATAAGATTAAAAGTGTCCAGAGTCATTTATACAGAGCGAATTATGTAAATGTTTTAGCAAAAGTATTATTTTTTTCAAAACACCAATCACAAATAGTTAATCATAGCTCAATCTCCAGATACAGAAAAGAAGGAGCAGTAGGGAGGTTAAATCTGTTTTTAATTAAAAACCTTTACTCTAGATCTAACATTATAGTTGCCATTTCTAAAATGATGGCACATGAAATTAAAGCGATTACTAAAAGAGAGGACATTTTAATAATTAACAACCCTCACGATTTGGAAGGTATTAAGAGTAAAATTGACAAAGAAATAAACAATTTTATCTTCAAAAAAAACATAACCTATATTATATGTATTGGTCGCTTAATTCCGTTAAAAAGAAATCAAGATGTAATTAAAGCTTTAGCTCAAATAGATAAAAACAGCGAATTAATTTTTTTAGGAGAAGGTGATGAAAAAGAAAAGCTTATTAATTTATCTAAGAATTTAAAAATTGAAGAGAGAGTTCACTTTCTTGGCAATGTAGAAAACCCATTTAAATACTTAAATAAATCAGATATATTTGTGTGCTGTTCAGAAACTGAAGGGTTTCCTAATGTTTTGATAGAAGCAATGGCATGTGAAACATTTGTGATTTCTTCAGACTGTGTAAGCGGTCCAAGAGAAATTATTGCACCACAAACAAACTATTTGGATACTCTTGAAACAAGAAGTTCTTATTCAAAAGATAATTATGGGATATTATATCCTGTAGGAGATTATTTGTCATTAAAAGAGGCGATTTTGGAAGTAAAAGGGAGTAGAATATATAAAAAAAACGTAGAAGAAAATGCTTTTGAAGCAATTAGAAAATATGATTTAGAAAACATTTTCGAAGACTATAAAACAAAACTTTTTAACTTTTAATTAAATAATAATCATTTGGATATATTTACAGCCTTAATAATTACCTTTATTGTTTTAATTGTTCTTTTTAGAAAATTAAAAAAAGTTAATTCTACAAAAATAAAACTATTATATATAGCTTTAGTTGTAATTCATTCTATCGCTTTTGGCTTAAATTATTATGTAAATATAGACTTAAAAAAGGATGCGTATATCTTTTTTACAAAGGCCTTAAATGCAAATAATATTACAGATTTTAGTTTCCTTGGAAGTCAATTTATGTCAGTAATAGTTTATCCTTTTGCAAAACTTGGATTTTCTTTTTTTTCAATATCTTTACTATTTTCAACCTTAAGTTTATATACCTTTTATAAGTATTTAAACTATCTACAAAAAAAATATAATATTGATGATTCTAAAAGCCTAATTTTTATATTAATCTTGTTTTTAATGCCATCACTGCACTTCTGGACAGCTGGATTAACAAAAGAAGCTCTAGTTTTTTATTTAATGAGTGTTGTCTTTTTTCAAACCCTAAAAAGTAAAATTATAAGCTTTCAATTAGTACTTTCATTAATATTTATTTTGCTTATTCGACCCTATTTGTTTGGTATTGTTCTTTTAACGTATTCTATATTCGTTCTTAGAAATCAAAAAGTACAAAAGAAAAATAAAATACAATTAATACTGTTAACATTATTGGCAATAACACTAAGTTTACCAGTTTTAAAAGGGTTTTTAAAGGTAGATAGCTTAAATATTGAAGGCATAAATAAAAGCTTTCAGCATATAATTGAATACAGTCAAAATAATGGTGCTTCATCTATAAATTTGGAAAACTCAACATACTTTTATCGCATGTTTTTGGTGTTGTTTAAACCTTTATTTTATGATGCTAGAACGTTTTTTCAATATATAATATCTATTGAAAATCTAATTTTATTAATAATACTATTTAAATTTATAGTCGACGTTATAAAAAAGAAAGCTCTTAAATTTATTTTTAAAGAACAATTTTTTTTATCATTAACAGTAATTTTGTTAATACTATTTTTTAGCACCTATTTATATAATTTAGGTTTGGCATCACGAATGAGAGTTATGTTTTTACCGTACCTGTTTTTGTTGATGTTTAATTTTTATACTAAAGCTAATAAGAAAAAATGTGATGAAGAAAAAAGTAATTAGAGTTACAACTATACCTTTATCTTTAGAAAAGCTCTTAGGAGGTCAAATGTCTTTTATGAAGGAGTTTTATGAAGTTAAAGCTGTATCTTCAGATAATGACTATTTACAAAAAGTAGCACAGCAAGAAGGAGTAGAAGCCTACCATATAGATTTAACAAGAAGAATAACACCATTTAAAGACCTAATGGCTGTTTGGAAAATGTATAAATTTCTAAAAAAAGAAAAACCTTTTATTATACATTCTCATACACCTAAAGCAGGTTTGGTGTCTATGCTAGCAGCTAAACTAGCAAATGTTCCAAATCGCTTACACACGGTTGCTGGTTTGCCTCTATTAGAAAGTACTGGAGCTAAAAGGACCCTGTTAAACATTGTAGAGAAGCTAACCTCTAAATGTGCAACTAAAGTTTACCCAAATTCTAATGCTTTAAAAAACATAATTGTAAACAATAAATTAGCAAAACATAATAAATTAAAAGTTATAGGCAACGGTAGTTCTAATGGTATAAATTTAAATCATTTTAACTCAAATAAGTTTTCATTTATCGAAATTGAAACTCTAAAAAAAAAATTGGGAATTAGTAAAAATTATTTTGTATATATATTTGTTGGCAGAATAGTAAAAGACAAAGGGATTAATGAGTTAGTAGAAAGCTTTGTTGAGATAAATAAGGATAATCATAATACTAAATTGTTATTGGTTGGACCTTTTGAAAGAGATTTAGATCCTATTAAACCTCATAATTTTAAAGAAATAAAAGAGAATAACAATATTATAGAAGTAGGGTTTGTTAACGATGTAAGACCTTATTTTTTAGTATCAAATGTCTTGGTGTTTCCAAGTTATAGAGAAGGTTTTCCTAATGTTGTTTTACAAGCAGGAGCAATGGGTTTACCCAGCATTGTTAGTAATATCAATGGTTGTAACGAAATAGTTGAAGACAATAAAAATGGAGTTATTGTTCCTGTTAAAAATGTTTTTGAATTAACAAATAAAATGAAAGAGTTACTTTTAAACGAAGCCTTTTATTTACAACTTAAAAAACAGGCTAGATCTAGTATAGAAAATAGATATGACCAAACCTATATTTGGGAAGAAATTTTAAAAGAATATAAAGAATTAGAAAATGTATAAAAACTTTATTAAGCGTATCCTTGATTTTATTTTTGCTTTAATTGGTTTAATATTGTCTAGCCCAATATTTCTGCTTTTAATTGTGATATTAATAATTAGCAATAGAGACTCTTGCTTCTTTTTTCAGAAAAGACCTGGTAAAAAAGGAGAAATATTTAAAGTCATTAAGTTTAAAACGATGAATGACAAAAAAGACAAAGATGGGAACTTACTTTCAGATGATAAGAGGTTAACTAAATTAGGTAAATTTGTTAGAAAAACATCTTTAGACGAACTACCTCAGTTAATAAATGTATTAAAAGGAGATATGAGCCTAATTGGACCTAGGCCTTTATTGCCAGAATATTTACCTTTGTATACATTAAATCAAAATAAAAGACACAATGTTAAGCCAGGTATAACAGGTTGGGCACAAGTTAACGGTCGTAACTCCATTAGTTGGGAGAAAAAATTTGAATTAGATGTTTGGTATGTGGAAAATGTATCTTTTATGCTAGATTTTAAAATTTTAATTAAAACTGTTTTAAAAGTAATTAAATCAGAAGATATAAACACCGCGGGACAAGCTACAACCTTACCCTTTAAAGGTCCAATGAAATGAATAAAAATGTATTTTTATATGGAGCTAGTGGACATAGCAAGGTTATTATAGATATTTTAAAATTAAATAATTTTAAAATTATTAATATTTTTGATGACGATACATCAAAAAAAAAACTTCTAGAATTCAATGTTTGTAAACCTACAAGGATAGAGGAGCAAGTTAATTCATGTGTCATATCCATTGGGAACAATATAATTAGACAAAAAATTGCAAAACAGTTTTGTAAATTAAAATACGCAATAGCAATACACCCTAAAGCTGTATTGGATAATACGGTCAAGGTTGGTCAAGGAAGTGTTATCATGGCTAATGCAGTAGTTAATTGCTCTACTATTATTGGAGAACACTGTATAATTAATACATTAGCATCTGTAGATCACGATTGTATTATAAGTGACTTTGTTCATATTTCTCCAAACGCAACATTATGTGGCAATGTATCAATTGGAGAATGTAGTCAAATAGGAGCCGGAAGTGTAATAATTCAAGGAGTAACAATAGGAAAAAACGTAATTATTGGAGCAGGAAGTGTGGTTATAAAAGATGTTATAGATAACACAACAGTAGTTGGTAATCCTGCTAAACCTATAAAAAACAAATAAAAATGAACTCAAAAATATGGCTATCCTCACCACACATGGGAGGAACAGAACAAAACTATATAAAAGAGGCTTTCGATACTAATTGGATAGCTCCATTAGGACCAAATGTAACAGGTTTTGAAAAAGACATAGAATCTTACCTTAAAGAAGGAAGCCACGTTGCTTGTTTGTCTTCAGGAACAGCTGCTATTCATTTAGCATTGGTACAATTAGGAGTAGGTTTAAATGATGAGGTTTTATGTCAAAGCATGACGTTTTCAGCATCTGCAAATCCTATAAAATATCAAGGTGCAATCCCTGTTTTTATAGATAGTGAAGCAGAAACTTGGAACATGTGTCCAAACCACCTTGAAACAGCTATTAAAGATAGAATAGCTAAAGGCAAGACTCCAAAAGCAATAATAATAGTTCACCTTTACGGTATGCCTGCTAAAATGAATGAACTATTGGCTGTAGCAAACAAGTATAGTATTCCTGTGATTGAAGATGCAGCAGAGGCTTTAGGTTCCACATATAAAGGAAGACAGTGTGGTACTTTTGGAGACTACTCTATATTGTCTTTTAATGGTAATAAAATAATAACAACTTCCGGAGGAGGAGCTATGGTTTGCAATACTTTAGAAAAAAAGGAAAACACAATATTTTTAGCAACACAGGCAAGAGATCAAGCGCCACATTACGAGCATTCTCAAGTAGGTTATAATTATAGAATGAGTAATATTTGCGCAGGAATTGGTAGGGGGCAAATGGAGGTGTTAGATAAACATATAGGCTTAAGACGAAGTATGAATACTTTTTATAAAGAAGAGGTTTTTAATGGCATAAAAGGAGTTAACGTTTTTGCAGAGCCAAATCAAGACCTTTATTCAAACCATTGGCTAAGTTGCATAACTATTGAAAATGATGCTCCATTTTCTAAAGACGAGTTATATAATAAAATGTTAGAAGCAAATATAGAAACAAGACCTTTATGGAAACCAATGCATTTGCAACCAGTATTTAAAAATGCGTTATATTACGGAAACAATACAAGTGAAGAGTTATTTAAGAAAGGATTATGCTTGCCAAGTGGTTCCAATCTCACTCAAAAAGATAGAGATCGAATATTAGAAGTTGTTTCATGCCTTAAATAAGCTTATATTTCTATATTGTAATTATAATTAAGATATTTGTAATCTCATATTATAGCATTCTAAATGTTTAAAAAATTAAAACAAGCCCTTTCTCAAGTTTTAGAGTCTAGTCGTAAAAAGATAGATTTTAAAAACATAAATTACCTGCCAAGGTGGGCTATATTATGTTTTGATAGTACTATTTTGTTAATAGCTTTAATGATTACTAAAATTATCATTGGAAATTTACAAAATGACACCATCTATCTCTCTTACCTTCCTACAAGTCAAGAATTAATTGTAATATTAGTAAACGTTCTATTCTTTATTTTTTTTAGAACCTACGCAGGTCTAATTAGACACTCGACATTTATAGATGCAGTTAAGTTTTTTTTAGCATCTGCAGCGACATTAATAACCTCTTTAGGTATACATTATGTGTATTTTTTAGCGACAAAAGAAAGTATTTTTCTAATTCCAGAGATTTTAGTTTACTCTATAATTTCATTTTGCGGATTATTTCTTTTTAGAATACTTGTAAAATATATTTTTGAGGCTTATCTAAGTTCCCAATACAAAGAAAATCAATTAAACGTATTGGTTTATGGTACAGATGAAAACGCAATAGCGATTGCCTCCGCTTTAAAAGCAGAGAAACCATCACGTTACAAAGTACTAGGTTTTATTGATAAAGCAGGTAAAAATAAAAGTAAAGAAATTTTAGGACTTCCAATTGTCCATTTACATAGAAAAGTTGCTGTCATTTTAAGAGCTAATAGTGCACAAGCACTAATTATTGCAGATAACAACCTAACAAAAGAAGAAAGTATAGCAATCGTTGATAATTGTCTTGAGTACAATTTTAAGGTATTTAGAGCACCTTTAATTTCAGACATAGAAAACAATAAGAGCTTATCTAACCAGATCCAGAAAATTCAAATTGAAGACATCCTTGAAAGAGATCCAATAACATTAGATAATAAATTAGTTGCTAAAGAAATTTACAACAAGATTATTTTGGTAACAGGAGGAGCAGGATCAATAGGTAGTGAAATTGTAAGACAAGTAGCAAATTACAAACCTAAAAAATTGCTAATTTTAGATAATGCCGAAACACCACTTTACCGTATTCATCACGAAATAAATCAAAATTTTCCAGACCTAGATTTTGAAGCCATTATATCAGATGTGAGAAATAGAAAGACAGTCAACGAAGTGTTTAATACTCACAAACCAAATGTTGTTTATCATGCCGCAGCATACAAGCATGTACCATTAATGGAAAAACACCCATCTCAAGCGGTACTTGCTAATGTTATAGGATCTAAAAACGTTGCAGATATGGCGAGTAAGTATGATGCCGAAAAATTTGTCATGGTTTCTACAGATAAAGCTGTAAACCCAAGTAATGTGATGGGAGCTTCCAAAAGAATAGCCGAAATTTATATCCAAGCACTTCAAGCAAAATTAAAATTAGAGAATAAAATTAATACTCAATTTGTTACTACAAGGTTTGGAAACGTTTTAGGTTCTAACGGTTCAGTAGTTCCATTATTTAAAAAACAAATTGAAGAAGGAGGGCCATTAACAATAACACATCCAGACATTATTAGGTACTTCATGACTATTCCAGAAGCCTGCCAATTAGTAATAGAAGCAGGAGCAATGGGAAACGGAGGAGAAGTTTTTATCTTTGATATGGGAGAAGCTGTAAAGATAATAGATTTAGCAAAAAAGATAATTCGCCTCGCAGGATTTACACCTTATAAAGAAATAGATATTGAAGTTATTGGCCTAAGACCAGGAGAAAAGTTATATGAAGAATTGCTTAACGACAAGTCTGAGACACTACCAACATACAACGAAAAAATAATGATAGCTAAAATAGAATGCTATGATTATAACCTTATAAATAAACTGATTCTAGATTTAGAATCAATAGCAAAAGAAGGAACCAAAAATGAAATAGTACTAAAAATGAAAGACATCGTGCCTGAGTTTTTAAGTATGAATTCAGATTTTGAAAGATTAGATAAAAAAATAGTTTAGAAAAAATAAAAGTATTTTAAACGTTTCATTAATCTGAAGCGTTTTTTTTAATATAAAAAGCATACATTTTTAAATGAAAATAGCAGTAATTGGTACAGGATATGTTGGTTTAGTTACAGGAACTTGCCTCGCAGAAACGGGCAACGATGTACTTTGTATAGATATAGACGAAAATAAAGTAAAACAAATGCAGCAAGGCCAAGTGCCAATCTACGAGCCGCATTTAGATGTTTTATTCGAAAGGAACATAAAGGCAAACCGTTTAAAATTTTCAACCAGTTTGGCTGAAGGTTTAGAACATGGAGATATTATATTTTTAGCTTTACCAACACCAGAAGGCGAAGATGGTTCTGCCGATTTAAAATATATTTTAGGTGTCGCAAACGATATAGGGAAACTTATAAAAGACTATAAAGTTATAGTAGATAAAAGTACGGTTCCCGTAGGCACATCAGAAAAAGTAGAAGCAGCAATCGCAAAAAATGCAACTGTAGATTTCGATGTAGTTTCAAATCCAGAGTTTTTAAGAGAAGGTTTTGCTGTAGACGATTTTTTAAAACCAGAACGTATTGTTGTTGGAGCAAGTAGCGATAGAGCAATTAAGCTAATGGAAAAATTATACAAACCTTACGTACGTTCAGGAAACCCAATAATTGTAATGGACGAGAAGTCTGCAGAACTTACTAAATATGCCTCAAATGCCTTTTTAGCAGCTAAAATTACATTTATGAATGAGATTGCCAACTTTTGCGAAAAAGTAGGAGCAGATGTCGATAAAGTTAGAATAGGAATGGGAACCGATTCTAGAATCGGTAAACGTTTCCTTTTCCCAGGAATAGGTTATGGAGGTTCTTGCTTTCCAAAAGATGTAAAAGCACTTTATAAGTCAGGAAAAGACAATAATTATAATTTTCAAATTCTTGATGCAGTTATTAATGTAAACGCAAGACAAAAACTAGTTTTAATTCCTAAAATTGAAACGCACTTTAATAATGATTTAAAAGGAAAAAACATCACTATTTGGGGCTTAGCATTTAAACCAGAAACTGATGATATTCGTGAAGCACCTGCACTTTACATGATAGATAGTTTATTAGAATCTGGCGCAAACATTACAGCCTTCGACCCAGAAGCGATGCCAAATATAAAAAAGAATCTTGGAGATAAAATAACCTATGCAGAAGGTATGTACGAAGCTTTAGACAATGCAGATGCATTAGTAATTTGTACAGAATGGAGTATTTTTAGAACTCCAGATATAGATAAAATGAAAGCAGCAATGCAAGGACATATTATTTTTGATGGTAGAAACTTGTACGATGTTAAAGATATTGAAAACGAAGGATTTAAATATGTATCAATAGGAAGATAATGAGCTTAAAAACAGTATTAATAACAGGAGCCGCAGGATTTTTAGGATCTCATTTATGCGATCGGTTTATTAAAGAAGGCTACCAAGTTATTGGTATGGATAACTTTATAACTGGTGATAAAAAAAACCTAGCACACCTTCAAGAACATGCCAATTTTAGTTTTATTGAGCACGATGTCACAGAATTTATAAAAATTGATGGAAAAGTAGATTACATTTTGCATTTTGCATCGCCTGCTAGCCCAATAGATTACCTTAAAATACCAATTCAAACACTAAAAGTGGGTTCTTTAGGGACGCATAATTTATTAGGTTTAGCAAAAGCAAAAGGCTCTAGACTACTAATAGCCTCTACATCAGAAGTTTATGGAGATCCTTTAGTGCACCCTCAAACCGAAGAGTATTACGGTAATGTAAATACTATTGGTCCAAGAGGAGTTTACGATGAAGCTAAACGTTTTCAAGAGTCTATAACAATGGCTTATCATCGGTTTCATGGCATAGAGACGCGTATCGTTCGTATATTTAATACTTATGGACCAAGAATGAGACTTAACGATGGTCGTGTTATTCCAGCTTTTATGGGACAAGCACTGCGAGGAGAAGACTTAACTGTTTTTGGTGATGGTATGCAAACACGTTCTTTTTGTTACGTAGATGATCAAGTAGAAGGTATTTATAGACTATTACTAAGTGATTATAGTAATCCTGTTAATATTGGTAATCCACACGAGATAACAATTAGTGATTTTGCTGAAGAAATAATAAAACTTACAGGGACTACACAAAAAGTAATTTATAAAGACCTGCCTGTAGATGACCCAATGCAAAGACAACCAGATATCTCACTAGCCAAAAAACTTTTAGGTTGGGAGCCAAAAATAGGAAGAGAAGAAGGTATGAAAATTACATTCGATTATTTTAAAAACCTAAGTGAAGAAGAACTTTATAAAAGTGAACATAAAGATTTTTCAAGCTATAATAATAAGTAGCAAATGGAATATACGCGTGGAAGATTTTCATGGTTAATAAGGCCACTTTTGGTGTTTTTCGACCTGTTTATTATTAATCTTTTAGCGTATTATTTTTTCAATTTTAATGCTGAAAATCTTCACTTTTTTTCTTCAGCATTTTTCAATAATAAACATCTATTATATATAGTATATTCTGTTGTTTTTTGGATGTTTTCAACATCTTTTATTAGTTTTTATAACGTTTATAGGTATACTTCTGCTATAAATATTTTATCTCTTTTAATAAAACAGTTTCTAATTTTTTCAATTCTTGTTTATGCTTTTATTGGTGCGTTTAGAAGTGTTAATGTTCAAGCTTTTGTAACCTTTAAGTATTTAATTTCAACTTTTGTATTTATTAGTCTTGTAAAGTTTTTAAGCTATTACTTACTTAGAGCTTATCGATTAAAATTAAAAGGAAATGTACGTCGTGTCGTTATTATTGGTGATACTGAAGGAGCAAATGAATTGAAATCCATATTTAATCAAAAAAAAGAATTAGGATATAGATTATTAGCGCGTTTTAGTAATAGTAAAGCAGAAGATATTACCGGAAGCATAAAAGAAAGTTTTTCGTTTTTAGAAGACACTAGTGGTATCGACGAAATTTACTGTGCAATGGATGAACTCACAGAAAATCAAGTAAACGAATTCGTGAAGTATGCTAACATTCACCATTGTAATATTAAATTTATTCCAGAAACCAAAAAGCTCTTTTCTAAACGATTGAAAACGGATTTTTACAATTACCTTCCAGTATTATCTATACAAGAAGTAGCACTAAATCATGATTTTAATAAATTGATTAAACGTACATTTGATGTTATATTTTCTTTATTTATCATCGTTTTTATCTTGTCTTGGGTTTCTGTTATTTTATTCATTTTAATAAAATTTGAATCTAAAGGACCACTGTTTTATAAACATAAACGAAACGGGATAAACTATAAAGAATTCAACTGCTATAAGTTTAGATCCTTAAAGACAATAAAAGAAGTTCAAGGAACTTATGTGCAACAAAACGATACACGAGTGACTAAAATTGGTAAGTTTTTACGCCAAACAAGTATAGATGAAGTACCACAATTTATTAATGTACTCTTAGGTGATATGTCTGTAGTAGGACCAAGACCACACATGTTATCTTATACAGAAGAGTATTCGAAAAAAATTGATAAATACAATTTTATCTTTCGTCACCATGTAAAACCAGGTATCACTGGTTTAGCCCAAATAAAGGGTTATAGAGGAGAGATTAAAAGTGATGAAGACATTATTAATCGTATTAAATTCGATAATTTTTACATCGAAAATTGGTCAATATTATTAGATATTAGAATTATAATTCAAACCACTTTAAACATCTTTAAAGGAGAAGAAAAAGCCTATTAATTGTGAAACGAGTATGTTAAAAACGGTAGCACTCAAAGAGATGATTAATAGCGAACAGCATGTGACAATTAAAAATAATAATATATACACATGAAAGCACTCGTTTCTATAATTACACCACTTTATAATGCGGAAGCATTTATTAGCGAAACCATTCGGTCTATATTAAACCAAACTTATACCAATTGGGAGCTGCTTTTAATAGATGATTGTTCCACAGACAATACAATAAGTATAATCAATGATTTCATTTTTGAAAACCAGAATATTACCGTTGTTAAAAATGAAACTAATCAAGGAACAGCAATTTCTAGAAACAAAGGTATAATGGCTGCAAAAGGCGACTATATAGCTTTTTTAGATGCAGACGATCTTTGGAAACCCCAAAAGCTAGAGAAGCAAATAGCCTTTATGGAAAACGAAAATTGTGATGTCTGTTTTAGTAGCTACGAGCAAATAGATGAAAACGGAAAACCTTTAAACAAGTTGGTGAATGCATTACCTAGTTTAACCTACAAAAAATATTTAAAAAGTAATTATATTGGTAATTTAACAGGAGTCTATAATGCAAAAACGCTAGGCAAAATAACATCGCCTAACTTACGTAAACGTCAAGATTGGTTATTATGGTTAAGTGCTATAAAAACCTCTGGAAAACCAGCTAGAAGTGTTCAAGAATCACTAGCTTTTTATCGTGTTCGCAACAATTCAATATCTTCTAATAAAATAGAATTATTGAAACACAATTATTGGGTTTATAAAAAAGGCTTAGGTTTCTCTGCAGTTAAATCAATGTATTGTATGCTTGTATTTCTTTGGGAACATTTTTTTGTAAAAAGTAAACAAACCGTTACTCTACATAAGAAATAAACTGCTTCACTTTACCGCTTTTAGCACGTTCTAAGCTTACTTTTCTTTCAAAACTAACCGTTAAACCAGGCTCTAAATAATTATCCAAGGCTTTTTTTATGGCTAATTTTTGAACTTCAGTAAGTACATCTTCAGCAACATAGCTCATTTTAAACGTATCAAGTTTAAATTGCTCAAGCATAAACTCTTTTATTTTTGCAGCATCTTCGATAACCGTTTTTGTAACGTAATACATAGTAAGACCAGCAGCTGTTTTTCCACTTGGTAAGTTTAAAGTATCGTTAGTTCTTCCTGTTAAAGATTCTAATATCGGTTTACTTAAAGTGCTGTTTTTTGAAAGCGTGCCAATATCACCTAAATCGTAGCGAATAAAAGGATGTGCCTTGTTGTAGAGAGAAGTAATAACAATCCTTCCTTTTTCTCCATGTTTCAAAATGTTATCGTTATCGTCTAAAATTTCAACATATAAATCGTCACAATTAATAAGCCATTCGTTTTTTTTATTTTGAAAGGCAATTAATCCTAATTCCGCGCAACCATATTCATTAATTACAGGAATACCAAATTGAGTCTCTAGCATTTTTTTATCCCTTTCAAACAAAGTTTCTGCAGTTGTAATACACAATTTTAGGCTTTTGCATTTATCTTTTAAAACAATATGTTCTCGCTCTAAATATTTTCCAAAAAGTATTAATGCATTCGAGTAACCATAGAGATGTTCATAATTAGATTTACTAAATAAATTAACATTTCTTGAGAGTTGATCATCACTCATATCAAAAACCGAAAACCGAAAACGGTTACCTAACTTATCTTTTAGCCTTTCCTTATAGTAGCTCATCTTATCTAGAGGAATCCCATAAAAACGAGCTTGTTTAGAAGTGTTTAAATTTATATCATACCAACTGTATCTATCCATAAAAACTGCCCAAGAAAGCGCGTGACAAAATTTATCTTTAGCAAAAGAAAGCGGATAACCAGAAGAGCCAGAAGTGTTATTAACCTGACAGTTTTTAGCCGAATAACCTTTTGATAGTCTATTTTTTAAGGGTTGCTGTAGATCTCGTTTAGTTAAAACAGGAATATCACTCCAATTTTTTACATTAGCATTAGCTATAAACGATTTGTAAAATGAATTATGTTTTAAATGGTAATCTACAATCGTTGCTCTTTTCTTAAAAATATAATCTTCTTTTTCATTAATATTTAATGACGTAATTTTTTCCAATGCAAGCTTGGCTTTTCTTATAGGAAAGCCTTTTAATTTTAAAGAAAGGTTAAATAGATTCAAAAGAAAAAATTATAAATATGAATTTGTAAAGTAAATAATTATTTTTGCGCAAACAATCACAACTATGAATATTTTAATACTAGGTTCTGGAGGAAGAGAACATACCATCGCTTGGAAACTTGCACAAAGTAACAACTGTAGCAACTTATATGTGGCTCCAGGGAACTCTGGAACAGCAGCAATTGCAACTAATGTACCTGTTAGTGTAACAGATTTTCAAGCCATAAAAGAAATAGTATTAAATAACCATATAACTATGGTTATTGTTGGTCCAGAAGACCCTTTGGTATTAGGTATTCATGATTTCTTTTTAGAAGACGAAATGCTTAAAAACGTTGCCGTTATTGGGCCTCAAAAAGCTGCGGCAGAACTAGAAGGAAGTAAAGAGTTTGCAAAAGAGTTTTTATTTAGGCACAATATTCCAACTGCTGCTTACCAAAGTTTTAATGTAAACACAGTAGAAGATGGTTATGCCTTTTTAGAAACGCTAAACCCACCTTATGTATTAAAAGCCGATGGTCTAGCTGCAGGAAAAGGAGTAGTTATTTTAGAAGATATAGACGAAGCGAAAGCAGAATTAAAAGCCATGCTTGTTGATGCTAAATTTGGTAGTGCAAGCACCAAAGTAGTTATCGAAGAGTTTTTAGATGGTATAGAGTTGAGTTGTTTTGTGTTAACAGATGGTAAAAATTATAAGATTTTGCCAACTGCGAAAGATTATAAGCGTATTGGTGAAGGCGATACAGGTTTAAATACTGGCGGAATGGGAGCTATTTCTCCTGTACCTTTTGCAGACGACGTTTTTATGTCTAAAATAAAGGAGCGCGTTGTTATCCCAACCATTAATGGGTTTCAAAAAGATAACCTTCCTTACAAAGGTTTTGTTTTTATAGGTTTAATAAAAGTAGGAGACGATCCTTTTGTTATAGAGTATAATGTACGTTTAGGTGACCCAGAAACAGAGGTGGTTTTGCCACGTTTAAAAAATGATTTAGTTGAAGTTTTTCAAGCTGTTGCTAACCAAACTTTAGACAAAATAAATATTGAAATAGACGAGCGCGCTGCTACAACAGTTATGCTAGTATCTGGTGGTTATCCTGAAGCATACGAGAAAGGAAAAGAGATTTCTGGTATAGAAAATATTGAGGGTTCTATTGTTTTTCATGCTGGAGCTCAACTTAAAGACAATAAAGTTGTAACTTCTGGAGGACGCGTTATGGCTATTACTAGTTATGGTAAAACGTACCAAGAGGCCATAAAAAAATCTTATCAAAATATAGAAAAACTACATTTTGATAAGATGAATTACCGAAAAGATATTGGTTTCGATTTATAAGTAAGAATGCGAAGAGATGCTTTTGTCCTCTTCGTTATTGCTGTCAAATTTCTTTAATTGTAACATCCAGTAAACCATTGCTACTCCTGCAATAATTACAAATAGCCAATTAAGACTGTTTGCTGCAAACCAGTTTTCTAATTCTAATGCTCTAAGCATATCTAAAGGTGCAAATGCAACATTTACAAAAAAGTCTTGTATAGCGTAAAATAAATCTTTCATAAGAATAGTAGTGTGTTTAAAAGACAAAAATACAAAAACCGATAATGATTACAAGTATTTTTAGTAAATCTAGGCCAATTAATTTTTTAATTGTCTTTTCGCTGTCCTTATTTGCGTTACTTGTAGCTATTTATAAGCACAACGATTTTACTTTTACGCTAGTTACAGCTGCTAAATTAGCAGCTGTTTTTCTATGTTGTTTTTCATCTGTTTTGTTGGTAGACTTTATAGTTGCTAAAAACTCACTATCTGCAAAAGGTAATACAGAACTACTACTGTTTAGTGTGTTCTTACTCGCTATTCCACAAGTGTTTTTAGATTGGGAAATTGTATTATCTAATTTTTTAGTACTTCTAGCTTTAAGGAGAATTATTAGTTTAAGAACACAAAATGAGCATATAAAAAAGTTGTTTGATGCAGGTTTTTTAATTGGCTTGGCAAGCCTGTTTTACTTTTGGACGCTCCTTTTTTTTATATTAATTTTTGTTGCACTTTTATTTTATGCAGAGTCTGAAATAAAAAAATGGATTGCACCATTTCTTGGTTTACTAGCAATAGCCATGATATCGATTGGTCTTTCTATAATAATAAACGACGACTTTGTTTCTTTATTAAACATAAGTCCAGCAGTTGGCTTTAATTTTACGGCTTATAATTCTGTTCAGTTTATTGTTGTAATAACCATGTTGTTATCTTTTGGTTTATGGGCTTCAATTTTTTATTTAAAAGATATTAAAAAGAAAATGAAAACCTTTAGGCCAGCTTACAAGGTTGTATTTGTGGCCTTTGTTATTTCGACAATTTTAATTATTATCGCACCAAAAAAAGATGGAAGTGAATTCTTGTTTTTATTCGCTCCTTTGTCTATTATTATTTCAAACTATATTGAAACCATTGAAGAAAAATGGTTTAAAATAATCTTTGTTCTTTTGTTATTAGTCATTCCGTTTGTGTTATTAATGCTGTAGTTTTACACCAAAAGCCAAATCTCCTGCATCACCTAAACCAGGTACAATGTAACCTTTGCTATTAAGGCCTTTATCTATAGTTGCAATCCATAAATGTGTGTTCTCTGGAAAATTTTTAGCAACAAAATCTACACCTTCTTGCGCTCCAATTACAGCAGCTAAATGTATTTCTTTTGGAGTTCCAAATGGTTTTAAAGCTTGAAAAGTAGCAAGTAGAGATTGTCCTGTGGCAATCATAGGATCTGCAAGAATTAAAGTTTTGCCTTCTAAACTTGGACAAGCAAGATATTCTACAATAATTTCAAATGTTTCTGGATTTTCTAAATGATGTCTGTAAGCAGAAATAAAAGCATTTTCAGCTTTATCAAAATAATTTAATAAACCATTATGTAAAGGTACTCCTGCTCTTAAAATAGAGCACAATACTACATTGTTGTTTATTGCTTGTACTTCAGTTTCAGCTAAAGGAGTCGTGATTTTTTTAGAGTTATAGTCAAAAGACTTACTCATTTCGTAACCTAAAATTTCACCTACACGCTCTATGTTTCGCCTAAAGCGCATACTGTCTTTTTGAATGTTGACGTCTCGTAATTCAGAAATAAATGTATTTAAAATTGAATTTTCTTCAGATAAATTATGAATATGCATTGTTGTGAATCTAAGTATTGAATGGTAAAGTTAAATATTTATCCGTAATTTTACAGTTATAAAAATAAATCAATATGTTTTCAACTAAAGCGAATGCTATTTTTCAAGATGTAATAGCAACATACCACAAGATTAATACTGTAGACCAACCTTTTTCTAATAAGTATGAGAAATCAGATTTGTTAGAACATTTATTATACAGAAAATGTTGGATAGATACTGTGCAGTGGCATTACGAAGATATTATTCGTGATCCACAAATAGATCCAGTTGCTGCCTTAACATTGAAGCGTAAAATAGATGCTTCTAACCAAGACAGAACAGATATGGTAGAGTATATTGATAGTTATTTTTTAGAAAAATACAGTGATGTTTCTTCTAAAGAAGGCGCAACTATAAATACTGAGAGTCCAGCTTGGGGAGTCGATAGGCTTTCTATTCTAGCACTTAAAGTTTACCACATGGAGGAAGAGGCTACAAGAGTAGATGCTACTGATGCACATAGAGCTGCATGCCAAACAAAGTTTGATATTTTGTTAGAGCAACGCGTAGATTTATCTACTGCAATAGATACGTTATTAAAAGACATTAGTAAAGGCGATAAATACATGAAAGTGTATAAGCAAATGAAAATGTATAATGATGATGAGCTTAATCCTGTACTAAGAGGATTAAAGTAATTTTTTTGCTCTCATTAATTTTATAAAATACTCCTTTCCTTTAGTTTAAAGAAAGGAGTATTTTAATTTAAACAACAAAAAGTTTTAACCAAACACAGAAAAGCGATGTCAAAACCAAAACATATTTTAGTAATTAGACTCTCTGCAATGGGAGACGTTGCTATGTCTGTTCCTGTTTTGCGTGCTTTTACGCAAGAACACCCAAATATTAAGCTTACTGTATTAACACGAGAATTTTTTAAACCATTTTTTAGAGATTTAGAAAATGTTACAGTCTTTTCTCCAGATTTAAATGGAAAGCATAAAGGTTTTTTTGGACTCTATAAACTCTCAAAAGAGTTAAAAAGTTTAGGTATTGATCAAGTTGCAGATTTGCACAATGTATTAAGAACAAAGATTTTGAAGTTTTTTTTCTTCGGAAAAACATTCAAGCAAATCGATAAAGGAAGAGACGAAAAGAAGGCTTTAGTTGAAGGACGAAATTTCGAGCAACTTAAAACAACACAAGAGCGTTATGCCGATGTTTTTAGAAGCTTAGGTTATAGTGTCAACCTTTCTAATCCAAGCTTCCCTGAACAAGCAAAGCTAGATCAAAGTACACAAGAAAGCCTAGGGAAAGACAATAAAAACTGGATTGGCATTGCTCCTTTTGCACAGTACCAATCTAAAATGTATCCATTAGATTTATTAGAACGCGTTATTGCTCAATTATCTAAAACCCAAAAAATTGTATTATTTGGTGGTGGAGAAAAAGAGATTAAAACGTTAAATATTTTCCAAAGCAAATATGAGAATGTTATAAATCTAGCAGGAAAGCTATCTTTAAACCAAGAATTAAATGTTATTTCAAACCTTGATGTTATGTTATCTATGGATTCTGGAAATGCACATATTGCAGCAATGCTAGGTAAAAAAGTAATTACTATTTGGAATGTTACGCATCCTTTTGCAGGATTCGCTCCATTTAACCAACCAGAAAGTCACAGTTTACTAGCGAATAGGAGTCAGTTTCCATTAATACCAACCTCTATTTATGGTAATAAATTTCCAGAAAATTATAAGGAAGCTGCAAGAACAATTGCTCCAGAGACTATAATAAATAAGATAGAATCTATTATATAAAAAAAGCCTCACTTAAAAAGTGAGGCCTATCGGTTTTATAACGTTTTAAAATACCTACTGTTTTATCCCTTAAACTAACAAATTTTTAGCGTTACAACCTGTTAGCAAATCTATGCAGTTAATCGTTTTAATTGCGGCAAAAAAGTAGAAATATTAAACAATTCGACGAAAGGATGAAATATTCGATAAAACGTATTTTGTTTAGTTGTTTCTATTTAAACATCATCATAATCCACAACAATTTTAGAGCTTGTAGGTTGTGCTTGGCAAGTTAAAATTAAACCTTCAGCCACTTCGTTGTCTGTTAATATATTGTTTTGCCTCATGGTTGCTTGACCTTCTGTAACCCTTGCAATACAACTACTGCAAATACCACCTTGGCAAGAGTAAGGTGCATCTAAATCTTTATCTAAAGCTGCTTCTAAAATGGTTTGAGATTGAGACATTACAAAGGTTGCTTCTTCATCGTCTACAATTACTTTTATTTCGGTTTCTCCTGTATTTACAGCATTTTCTATTGCTTGTTCAGTTTTCGCCACTTTAAAAAGCTCGAATAATACTTTGTCTTTAGCGACATTGTTTTCTGTTAATACATCTTTTACAGTATGGATCATGGCTTCTGGTCCACAAAGGTAAAAGGAATCAATTGTAGTATGCTTGTATTTGTTTTTTACAATAAGATTAACTGTGCTTTTTTCAATTCTACCAAATAATGCATCTGGTTCTTGAGACTGACTAAACACAAATTTAATATCGAAACGTTCTTTATACTCGAGATGAAGTTTTAGTATTTCATCAAAAAAGATAGTGTCTTTGGTTGTTTTATTACCATAAACCAACACAAATGTGCTGTTTGGTTCTTCTTCTAAAACCGCTTTTGCAATACTTAATACAGGAGTAATACCACTACCTGCAGCAAATGCAGCTATAGTTCTGGTTTTAGAGTTATCTGGAGTAAAGGTAAAGCGACCTTGAGGTGTTGCAACCTCTAAAACATCTCCTTCTTTTAAAGTATTATTTGCGTATTTTGAGAACGTTCCATTTTCAACTTCTTTAACAGCTACAGTAATGTCTCCACTTTTTGGGGATGAACATAAAGAATAGTCTCTACGTATTTCTTTTCCGTCTATTGTAGATTTTAGTGTAATATATTGCCCAGCAGTAAAGCTAAACTTCTGTTTTAAATCTTCTGGAATATTAAAACTTAACGTCACACATTGATCTGTTTGACGTGTTATGTTTTTTATTGATAGTTTAT
This sequence comes from Lacinutrix sp. Bg11-31, assembly GCF_002831665.1. Taxonomy (NCBI): domain Bacteria; kingdom Pseudomonadati; phylum Bacteroidota; class Flavobacteriia; order Flavobacteriales; family Flavobacteriaceae; genus Lacinutrix; species Lacinutrix sp. Bg11-31. The sequence goes on along the minus strand of NZ_CP025118.1, from coordinate 2,813,402 downwards.
GAAAATGTGACATCTGTTTATTTTTTGTAAAAATAGTGAACAAGAAATTAATTTCATTTTGATTGTAACAAAAACTGTATTAATATTACTAACTATTAAACCAAACCACAAACTATGTTTAAAAAATTCATGAGCCTAGAATGGAAGCAGTTTCGTCGTGCTTCATATTTTCAAAAAGGTCTTGCTATTAAAATTTTAATGGCATTTGTAGTACTTTATTTTGGAGGTATGGCCTTATTTTTTGGTGTAGGTGTCTTCTTTATTGCTAAAAAAGCAATACCAGATGTAGATCCAATAGAAACCGTTAACAAGTTTCTTATATTTTGGTTCCTGTTCGATTTGCTCTTTCGTTACTTTATGCAGCAATTACCAGTAATGAATGTAAAACCATTAATGGTAATTCCTATAAAAAGGAGTACCGTTATTCATTACTTACTTGGTAAAACTAGTCTTTCATTCTTTAATATTTTACCACTCTTTATCTTTATTCCATTTAGTATTGTTTTGTTATTTCATGGTTATCCTGTGCTAAATGTTTTAGGTTGGTTTGTTTCGGTTGTTGCTATTACACTATGTTTAAATTTTACTAATTTTTTAGTGAATAAAAATAATGTTGTGTTTTATAGTATTCTAACCGTTTTAGTAGTGTTTGTTGGTTTAGAATATTACAATATTTTCAAGGTTTCCGAGCCAATAGGTAGTGCTTTTAATTTTTTATACAACAATCCATACATTGCACTTTTACCAATAGGGATTTTAGTTTTATTATATAAAGCAACATTTAGTTTTATAAAAAAAGGATTTTATTTAGACGATGCTGTTTCTAAAAAAGTAAAAGAAGTAAATGCAACAGATTTGTCTTGGATGAATCGTTTTGGAAGCGTTGCACCTTTTATTAAAAACGATGTTAAATTAATTTGGAGAAATGTGAGACCAAAACAAGTCATGATGATGTCGTTTATGTTCTTATTCTACGGTTTGTTTTTCTTTACACAAGAAACCTATAAAGAAATGCCTGCTCTTTTGGCTTTTGCAGCTATGTTTATAACTGGTGGGTTTTTAATATCATTTGGGCAATTAGTACCATCTTGGGATAGTGAGTATTATAAAATGCTAATGAGCCAAAATATACCATACAAACAGTATTTAGAATCTAAATGGTACCTCATGGTTTTTGCTGTAATTATCTCTTTTATATTAGCAACGCCTTACATTTATTTTGGATGGGATATTTATGCCATGATTGCTGCAGGAGCAGTATTTAATGTTGGTCTAAACTCATTTATAACGTTATTTGGAGGCGCACTTAACAGAGTGCCAATAGAACTTAATGTTAAAGCTAAAGCGTTTAGTAATACAAATGGGTTTAATCCTGTTCAGTTATTAATTAGTTTACCAAAAATATTTTTACCAATGATTTTGTTTTACATTCCATACAAGCTTATTGGTTTCAACGCAGGACTTATTTCAATTGCTTTAAGTGGTGTTTTAGGCATTGTATTTAGAAAGTATATTTTCAATTTTATTGTAAATGTCTATAAAAAAGGAAAATATAAAACCATAGCAGCTTTTTCAGAAAAAAAATAACCAACAGTTAAACGTATTACAATTATGATAACAACATCGAACCTTACAAAAGCATACAACGAAGTAACCGTTTTAAAGATAGAAAATCTTGAGATTCCAAAAGGGCAAAGCTTTGGTTTAGTAGGAAATAATGGTGCAGGAAAAACAACTTATTTTAGTTTGCTATTAGACCTAATTGAACCTACAACTGGATCCATAAAAAGCAACGGTGTTTTGGTTAATGAGAGTGAAGATTGGAAACCATTTACGTCAGCTTTTATAGATGAAAGCTTTTTAATTGGATACCTAACAGCCGAAGAGTATTTCTATTTTATTGGCGAGCTTAGAGGACAAAACAAAGAAGATGTTGATGCGCTTTTAGCTCAATTTGAAGACTTTTTTCACGACGAAATTTTAAACAAGAATAAATATCTAAGAGATTTAAGTAAAGGAAACCAAAAGAAAGCAGGTATTGTTGCTGCACTTATTGGCAATCCAGAAGTAATAATTTTAGACGAACCTTTTGCAAACTTAGATCCAACAACACAAATTAGATTAAAAGGGATTATTAAAGATTTAGCACAAACTAAAGGTGTTACTGTTTTGGTGTCAAGTCATGATTTAATGCATGTTACAGATGTTTGCGAACGTATTGTAGTTTTAGAAAAAGGCGAAGTAATAAAAGATTTGGAAACAAGTGAAGCAACCTTAAAGGAGTTAGAAGCACATTTTTCGGGAGTGGCTGAGGTTTAATTTTCTTGTTGGATTATTGCTAATATTTAGTAAATTCAAAAAAGATGCTTATTTTTACGTGCTTATCTAATAGCTAACAATATTCGTATAAGTTTAAAGTTATCTAATTAGACTAAATACAACACCGTTGAAAACAGTAAAAAAACACATACTACTTATAGCAGTTTCTGCCTTAATAATAACAAGTTGCTCGCGTAAAAACGATAGTTTTATTAGTAGAAATTACCATGCTGTAACTACAGAATATAACACATTATATAATGGTTTTATTGCCTTAGAAAAAGGTCGTGAAACATTAAACGAAGCTTATAAAGACAACTATTGGGACATTTTACCAGTAGAGCGTATGCAAATTCTTGACGAAATTGTAATGCCAGGTCAATCTAAAAACGCAAACTTTACCACTGCAGAAGAGAAAGCTGTAAAAGCCATTCAAAAACATGGCATGAATATTCAAGGTAAAGAGCACAATCCGCAAATAGACGAAGCTTATCTTTTGTTAGGGAAATCGCGTTACTTCGATCAGCGTTTTGTACCAGCCTTAGAAGCTTTCAACTATATTTTATATAAATACCCAGCAAGTAGTAACATTAATCAAGCTCGAATTTGGAGAGAAAAAACCAATATGCGCTTAGAGAATGATGAGTTGGCTATTAAAAATATTAAAACACTTCTAAAGCAAGAAGAATTAGAAGGTCAAGATTTAGCAGATGCATCTTCCACATTATCTCAAGCTTTTATAAATACAAAACTTTTAGACAGTGCGTTAGCGCATATTAAAATAGCTGCACAATCTACAAAGAAACGTAACGAAGAAGGTAGATACTACTTTATAGAGGGTCAGATATACAATGCATTGCAAGATAAAGACAGTGCAAATATTGCTTTTGATAAAGTAATAGATTTACACCGAAAAATCCCACGTAAATACCTAGTAAGTGCTCACGTAGAAAAAGCTAAAAATTTCGATTACGAGAAAGGCAATAAGCTAGAGTTTATTAAGCATTTAACTAAGCTTGAAGAAGACAGAGAAAACAGACCTTTTTTAGATCAGATTTATCATCAAGTAGCACAATATCATATTAACCAGAAGCAGGATTCTTTAGGAATCGCTTATTATAACAAGTCTATACGTACAAACTCTCAGGATAAAATTCTTATGGCAAGAAACTACGAGATTCTTGGCGATATGAGTTTCGATGTTAATAACTACAAAGTAGCAGGTGCTTATTATGATAGTACAATGACCAAAATGGTTGAAAACAGTAAGCCTTATAGAACCATTAAACGTAAAAGAGAAAACTTGGACGATGTTATCTATTATGAAGGCGTAGCCGAAGTAAACGATAGTATTATGCGTTTGGTGAAAATGAACGATAATGCAAGGCATCAATTTTTTGAAGACTATGTTGCTAAATTAACATTAGAAAGAGAAGCAGAGGCAGAACGTTTAGCTATAGAAGAACAGAAAAAAGGATTGGCGCAAAATAATGCTGGGCAAACACAAAGTAGCGCCTTTAAGCCAAAAGGAGGCCTTCCAACAGCTACAGCATCAAGTTTTTATTTCTATAACGACCAAACGGTTGCTTATGGTAAAAACGAGTTTCAGCGTATTTGGGGAGAAAGAGAAAACGCAGATAATTGGAGATGGTCAGGCGGTTCTAGAGCGGCTCAAATTGTAACGAGTTCTAATTCAACTACAGAGAATACAGAAGCCGATAAATTATTAGATGTAGATTATTATATAGCACAAATCCCTTCAGAAGAGAAAGCAATCGATAGCATATCTAAAGAACGTAATTTTGCATATTATCAATTAGGGTTAATATATAAGGAAAAATTTAAAGAATACGATTTAGCAAAATCTAGGTTTACAGACTTGTTAAATAACAATCCAGAAGAACGTTTAATTCTTCCTGCAAAGTATAATTTACTTAAAATGTATGAAACTTTAGGTAGAACTGCGGAAATGAATATTCTTAAAAATGAAATAATCTCTAACTACCCAGACTCTCGCTACGCAAAAATATTAAGTAATCCAGAAGCTGCATTAACAAAAGACGATAGTAGCCCAGAAAGCATTTACGAAGACACTTATAAGCAGTTTGAAGCACAAGAATTCGAGGCTGTTATAAAAAAATGTGTAAAATACATTGGCGTTTTCGAAGGTGATGCTATGGTGCCTAAATTCGAATTGCTAAAAGCTTTTGCAAAAGGAAGGTTACATGGTTTTGAAGCTTATAAAAAAGCAATTAACGATGTTGCAGTAAACTATGCAAATACCCAAGAAGGTATACAGGCTCAGGCTATTTTAAACACCTCGATAAAAGGATTAGAAAAATCTAAATTTGAAGACGACATTAGTGCAACAAGATGTAAGGTGGTTTATAAATTCTCTAGTGCTGCGAAAGCAGAAATAGAAGCTTTTAAAAAGACTTTAGATAAAACGCTAAATGATGCAAAATATAACAACATGACAACATCTATAGATGTTTATAGTAAAGATCAAACCTTTGTTGTTGTGCATGGATTAAGAAGTATAGAAACAGCAAAAGGATTTACAAATTTATTTCCTTCAGAATTGAAGTATAAAATTGATCGTCCGTTTTTTGGAATTTCAACTAACAATTATAGAATTCTTCAAATTCATAAAAATTTACAAGCTTACACTACTAAACAATAGTATCGTCGCATAACCCTAAAATTAATAGCAATGTTTTCTGATAATAAAAAAGGCAAACAAAACGAAAGTTCTTCAATTCAAAATTTAATAGCCAAAGGCACTAAAATAGTTGGTACGTTTTCAAGCGAAGGCGATATTAGAATAGATGGTATAATAGAAGGTGATGTTATTACGCCTGGAAAAGTTGTAGTTGGCGTAACAGGTGAGATTCATGGCTCTTTAGAGAGTAGCAACGCTCATTTTGAAGGCAAATTTACAGGAAAATTAAAACTTACAGGAACACTAACTTTAAAGGCTTCTGCTCACATTGAAGGTGAAGTAATAACAGAGAAGTTAGCAGTAGAGCCAGGAGCAACATTTAACGTATCGTGCGTTATGAAATCTACAGTAAAAGATATTAAAGGTGAGCAAAAAACCAAGAAAACCGCTTAACAATTACATAAGGTTTACCACTATAGCTTTTCAAATGATTGCTACTATTGGTTTACTTACTCTTTTTGGATTATGGCTTGATTCTAAATTCCCAAATAACTATAGCCTCCACACAGTTATATTTTCTTTATTAGGAGTATTCGTTTCTATGTATCAAGTTATTAAACAAGTGACCTCAATGAACAATGAAAAATAAACTAATAGCATTCTTAACAATATTAATTCCCTTTTCTTTAATATTATTTGCACTTCAATATTTTATAGTCAATAAACTAGGTAACGACTTCTCGTTGTTTTATAGCACATGGAGTGTATATCTCTTTCATTTTACTGCTACTTTGTTGGTTTACATAGCTGTACTATTTGTAAACAAAACATTCTCAGATAAAACTGGATTTGCTTTTATGGCGTGTGGTTTAATTAAAATGATGGCTGCATTAGTGTTTTTATTGCCATTAATTCAAAACAAAGAAATAGATGCCATAAACGATGTTTTAGCATTCTTTATTCCATACTTTCTTTTTCTGCTGTTAGAAACAGTATATGTTGTAAAGATTCTTAACAAAGAAGGGCTTTTTAAAGCTTAAGAATTAATGAGTTGCATTCAAAATATTTTTTTTAAAGAATAGTTACAAAGTTTAAAGAAAAACCATACCTTTGCACCGAATTTTTAGAACTATAATTTTTTATTATAAAAGGTATGACGATAGCACAAAATCCTATCAAATTAATCGCAACGCTTGTTATAGCTATGCTTCCATTTTTTGCTTTGGCATTCGATGGAGATCAACATGGTGATGATAAAGAATTTAACGCAAGTGAATTAATTAATGGACATATTGGTGATTCTCACGAATTTCACGTAGCAGATTGGAATGGACACCCTATTTCTTTTTATTTACCTGTAATTCTTTGGTCAGACAATGGGTTAACTATATTCTCTTCATCAAAATTTCACCACGATAATAGTGGAGAACATGTTGTTGAAGCTAATGGACAAGAGTTTGTACGTCACAATGAAAGAATTTATTATAAAGATAAATTCGAAACTATGTCTCTTGAGCAAAAAGAAGCAATGGTTCCTGTTGATTTATCAGTAAGACCTCTAGATTTTTCAATTACGAAATTAGTATTCTCAATGTTAATTTCTGTAATTTTATTATTCATCTTATTTAGTGCGGTTGCACGTTCTTATAAGAAAAACGATAAAGCCCCTAAAGGGTTAGCTGGTTTCTTAGAGCCACTAGTGTTATTTGTAAGAGATGATATTGCTATTCCTAATATTGGTGAGAAAAAATACGCTAAGTATATGCCTTACCTTTTAACAATATTTTTCTTTATTTGGATAAATAATATCTTTGGATTAATTCCTTTTTTTCCATTTAGTTCAAACTTAACAGGTAACATCTTTTTTACATTTGTACTATCTTTTATCACATTCTTAATAACTACATTTAGTGGTAATAAAGACTACTGGAAACATATTTTAACACCTCCAGTGCCAAAAGCATTATATCCTATTATGGTACCAATAGAAATTATTGGAATAATTACAAAGCCATTCGCATTAATGATTCGTTTATTCGCAAACATTACTGCAGGTCACATTATTATATTAAGTTTAATATCTTTAATATTTATATTTAAAAGCATCTTTATAGCACCAGTTTCTGGAGCGTTTGTTTTATTTATGAGTGTGTTAGAGATGTTAGTTGCTGCATTACAAGCGTATGTATTTACATTGTTATCAGCATTATTTATTGGTCAGGCAGTTGCCGAACATGACCATCATTAATTTGAGTTTTTTAATTATTAACTAAATAAATTTTATTATTATGGTATTAGCTGGAATCGGAGCTGGTTTAGCTGCAATTGGTGCAGGAATCGGTATTGGAAAAATTGGTGGATCTGCAATGGATGCTATTGCACGTCAACCAGAAGCTACTTCAAAAATTCAAACTGCAATGATTATTGCTGCTGCACTTATTGAAGGTGTTGCACTTTTCGCAGTTGTAGTTGCATTAATTGCATAAGCTTAATTTTTGAAAAGAAATTAAATAGTTCCAGAACGGTTGGTTCTGGAACTATTTTAAAATTAAAGAATTAATTAAATAATATAGATATGAATCTTACTGCACCAGAAAGTTTAATTTTTTGGACAACTATAATCTTTGTAGTATTCTTTTTCTTAATGAAAAAGTTTGCTTGGAAACCTATTTTAGGAGCCGTTAAAAGTCGTGAAGAGTCTATTAATAATGCATTAGAATCTGCTGAGAAAGCGAAGCTTGAAATGCAGAATTTACAAGCAGATAACGAAAACCTTTTAAAAGAAGCACGTGCAGAGCGCGAAGCAATGTTAAAAGATGCTCGTGAGATTAAAAACAAAATGATTGACGACGCTAAAGAAGAAGCACAAACGCAAGCAAACAAAATGATTGCTCAAGCGCAAGCTGCTATCGAAAGCGAAAAGAAATCTGCAATGGCAGAATTAAAAAGCCATGTTGCTGGTTTATCTGTAGATATAGCAGAGAAAGTAGTACGTCAAGAATTAGCTAACAAAGACAAACAATTAGCATTAGTTGAGTCTTTATTAGGCGAAGCAAAACTTAACTAATAAATAGATGGGAAGAGCAGCATTACGTTATGCGAAAGCAGTTTTAAGTTTAGCAAAAGATCAAAAAACAACAGATGTTGTTAATAATGATATGAAGCTAATAGTAAATACTGTAGCGCAAAGCAAAGACTTAAGCGATGTGCTTGAGAGTCCTGTAGTTAGTGATACAATTAAAAAATCTGCTTTACTGGAAATTTTTAAAGGCATCAACCCTTTATCAGTAAATGCTATAGATACATTAATTACGAATAAAAGAATTGCAATACTTCCAGAAGTAGCTAAGCAATATACAGTTTTATTCGATCAATTAAATGGAACTGAGGTTGCAACAGTAACAACAGCATTACCATTAACAGACGATTTAAAAGTAAAAGTTTTAGCGAAAGTTAAAGAACTTACTGGAAAAGAAGTAGCTGTAGAAAATATTATAGATGAAACTATCCTTGGAGGTTTCATATTACGTGTAGGAGATTTACAATACGACGCAAGTATTACAAATCAACTAAACAAACTAAGAAGAGAATTTACATTAAACTAAGATATTTATATATCTAAATAAAGAATAAGATGGCAGAAGTAAAACCAGCTGAAGTATCAGCAATCTTAAAACAACAACTTGCAGGATTCGAAGCTAGCGCTTCATTAGACGAAGTTGGAACAGTATTAACTGTAGGTGATGGTATCGTTCGTGCATACGGATTAGCTAACGCTCAATATGGAGAATTAGTTGAATTTGATGGAGGATTAGAAGGTATTGTACTTAATCTTGAAGAAGATAATGTTGGTATTGTACTTTTAGGAACATCAGTAGGAGTTAGAGAAGGATCTACAGTAAAACGTACAGAACGTATTGCATCTATTAAAGTAGGTGAAGGTATTGTTGGACGTGTAGTAGATACTTTAGGAAACCCTATCGATGGAAAAGGACCTATTACTGGAACAACTTACGAGATGCCTCTAGAGCGTAAAGCACCTGGTGTTATCTACAGAGAGCCAGTAACAGAGCCTTTACAAACAGGAATTAAAGCTATTGATGCAATGATTCCAGTTGGTAGAGGACAACGTGAGCTAGTAATTGGTGACAGACAAACAGGTAAAACTGCAGTTTGTATTGATGCTATCTTAAATCAAAAAGAATTTTACGATGCAGGTGAGCCTGTATATTGTATATACGTTGCTGTAGGCCAAAAGGCTGCAACAGTAGCACTTATTGCTAAAACTTTAGAAGAAAAAGGAGCTTTAGCATACACAACAATAGTAGCTGCAAATGCATCAGATCCTGCTGCAATGCAAGTTTACGCACCTTTTACAGGAGCATCTATTGGAGAGTATTTTAGAGATACTGGTAGACCAGCTTTAATTGTTTTTGATGATTTATCGAAGCAAGCAGTTGCATACCGTGAGGTATCTTTATTATTAAGACGTCCACCAGGACGTGAAGCGTACCCTGGAGATGTATTTTATTTACACTCAAGATTATTAGAGCGTTCTGCAAAAATCATTAATAATGATGCTATCGCTAGAGAAATGAATGACTTACCAGATTCGCTTAAGCCAATCGTTAAAGGTGGTGGTTCGTTAACAGCTTTACCAATTATTGAAACTCAAGCAGGAGATGTTTCGGCATATATTCCAACAAACGTAATTTCAATTACAGACGGACAAATTTTCTTAGATGGAGATTTATTTAATTCTGGTGTACGTCCAGCAATTAACGTAGGTATTTCTGTATCTCGTGTTGGTGGTAATGCACAGATTAAATCTATGAAAAAAGTATCTGGTACTTTAAAATTAGATCAAGCACAATACCGTGAGCTAGAAGCTTTCGCTAAGTTTGGTTCAGATTTGGATGCAGTAACTTTAAACGTAATTAATAAAGGTAAACGTAACGTAGAGATCTTAAAGCAAGGTCAAAACGATCCATTTACAGTAGAAGATCAAGTAGCAATTATTTATGCTGGATCTAAAAACTTATTAAAAGACGTTCCTGTAAATAAAATTAAAGAATTCGAAAGAGATTACCTTGAATTCTTAAACGCTAAACACAGAGATGTTTTAGATACATTAAAAGCAGGAAAATTAACTGACGAGGTTACAGATACATTAATAACTGTATGTAAAGACCTTTCAGCTAAATATAGAGCATAATCCCATCCCAACCTTCCCAAAAGGAAGGAGTAATTGGAACGGAAATTTTTTATTACACTAATCAATCCCTCTCCTTTGGAGAGGTTAGGAGAGGAAAAAAATGGCAAATTTAAAAGAAATACGTAATAGAATAGCTTCAGTATCTTCAACGATGCAGATTACTAGTGCTATGAAAATGGTATCTGCTGCAAAGTTAAAGAAAGCACAAGATGCTATTACAGCAATGCGTCCTTATGCAGATAAGTTAACAGAGCTTTTACAAAGCTTAAGTGCAACTCTAGATGCAGATACTGGAAGTCAGTATTCAGATCAAAGAGAAGTAAAGAATGTGCTTATTGTTTCAATTTCTTCAAACAGAGGTTTAGCAGGAGCTTTTAACTCGAATATTATCAAGCAAACTAAAAATTTAATTGATAATGTACATTCAGGTAAAAACGTTTCTGTAATTGCAATTGGAAAGAAATCAAACGATGCTTTTACTAAAATGGGTATTGTTGTTGGAAATCATAGTGAGATTTATGATGACTTAACATTCGATAACGTTGCAACTATAGCAGAAATGTTAATGGATAAATTTGTTAAAGGTGAATTTGATAAAATCGAAATTGTTTATAACAAGTTTAAAAATGCTGCAACTCAAATTATAATGACTGAGCAGTTTTTACCAATTGTGCCTATTGAAGGAGAAGTAGCTGCTAAAGCAGATTATATTTTCGAACCTTCTAAATTAGAAATTGTTGAAGCTCTTATTCCTAAATCATTAAAAACTCAATTATACAAAGGTATAAGAGATAGTTTTGCAAGTGAGCATGGTGCACGTATGACAGCAATGCACAAAGCAACAGATAATGCAACTGAACTTAGAGATCAGTTAAAATTAACATATAACAAAGCACGTCAAGCATCTATTACCAATGAAATCTTAGAGATTGTTGGTGGAGCAGAAGCGCTTAACAATTAATTTATACTTCTTATAGAGATATAGGAATCTATAATACCAAAAACCTCTTCAATTGAAGAGGTTTTTTTTGTTTTTAAATAAAACTTCATAACTTATATAAAAATAATTTTAAGTACTATGAGGCTGTTTTACTATTTTTTTTTAATACTGTTTTTTGTTTCTTGTTCAAGTAATGACTCAGTAGTACAAAAACAATCAACTACAGAAGGTAATAATCTTAAAATTACATACAGAGGTTATTATCAAGTTTATTTTGATGAGCCTTATCAAAGTAACACATATAAAAACATAACTATAACGCCAATAACAGAACAAATCTCTTCAACAGAAACAATAAACTTATTAAAGGTTAATGCTTATTCAGGTAATAGTACCGAAGATTACATTAGCTTTAAAGTATTAACAAATACTATTGGAAATAATGTATTATTTAATAATGAATTTCTTTTTCAATCTCATGGTGCCGCATACTTTCCTTCAAATTTCAACCTAGAAGTATTAAAAAATAATGATATAGAATTTAAAGCAAATTTTTCTGGTGAGTTAGAACATTGGTATCAGGGTGAGTTGAGACATGTGTATTTAGATGTTACTTCTGCATCAATTTATATCTTACATTAATGATAAACACTCAAAACACTTGTTATAACTAGTATTTGTTATTTTTTTTATCTTAAAATGGTAATAATTTAAAACAGTTAAAAAAGTGTTTAACTAGGCTATTTTTTTTGTTTAAGATGTAAAATTTATATATAAAAAGCTATTTTGCAACCTTTTAAAATAATAATAAACATTACATTTTACTTATGAAAAAACTTATCCCATTTCTACTATTATTAATTTGTTCAACAGTCTCAGCACAACTAAAAGTTGGTAATATCGACCTTGATTTTGGAGAAACAATCACATCTAAAGATGGAGATGTTATTAAAATTGCAGGCGAAAAAGACAATACTGTTTATACGTTGGCAAGAAAAAAGAAAAAATTCTTTTTACAAACATTCGATGCTTCTACTAAAGCTTTTAAAAGCAGTACGTTACTAAAGTTCGAGAAAATGAATGGAGGTAAATTACTAATAGAAGATCTAGCTATTGTTGGAGAAAAAGTATTTCTAATGCTATCTTATTATAATAAAAAGGCGAAAACTTATAATTTTTTAGCGAAAGAAATAGCTGGTAATAAAATAGTAAAAACAACAACAGTTTTATCGGTTCCTGTAGAAAGTAAGAAAAAGAAAGGAAGCTTTGTGTTTACACCATCTTTTGATGAATTTAATTACCTTATTGCACATGTTGGTATTAACTCTAGAAAAGAACAATTAAAATACACAGTAAGTTTACTTGACGATAATTTAACTGAAGTATTAAAAGATAGCTACGAAATTGTTTTTGAAGAAAAGAATAGGCAATTATTCGATTTTTCTGATGTACAAGTAAACGAACATGGTGATGTTTTAATAGCAACAACAGAAAGCTACAGAGACAAGAAAAAGAAAACAAGTGTTAACAATATTACTATTCATTCTTATTTAGCTAATAGTAGCTATAAAAAACAAGTTACAAAAGTAAGTTTATCTGGTAAAAGAGCATTAAACTGTAACTTAATGGAAACTAAAGATAATACTTTACATGCTATAGGTTTTTACTCAGATATAAAGAAAAGTGGTAAAGCAGAATCTACTGTCGAAGGTATTTATGATGTTACTTTTAACTATAGTACAGGAGAGGTTACAAAGAAAACATTTAACGATTTTACTTTCGATGTTAAAAAACAACTTATTGGAGAAAGAAGAGCAAAAAAAGGAAAAGACTTAAAACCATATTATAGAAATATTGCTTTTGTAGAAAGAGAAAATGGAGGTGTTATTGTGCTTTCAGAATTTAATCTTATTGTTCAAGGAAAATCGCAAGGTTTCGGACCATTATCTATAACTCCATACACTTATGTTACTAACGAAATTATTGTTACAGCTTTAAAAAAAGACGGAACATTAGATTGGAGTAATGTAATACCAAAAGAGCAGCAAGTATCTGTTGCAGAATTAGGTTTCTCATTTGGATTTTTAGGAGGTTCAGGAGGAGTTTCAGTTTCTGCTGGTTTATATTTTCCATTAGCTATTTTAGGAAATGGACCAGAGTTTTTAAGTGCAATTCCAATATATCACAATGGACAACTAACAGTTATTGTTAATGATGATCCTAAAAATATTGGAATAACAAAAATGGATGATGTTAAAAAAGTAAGAAACATTAATAAAATGATACCTGTTGCATTCGCGTTTAATGAGCAAACAGGAGAGCTTACAAGAACAGATCCTACAGAATTTGAAAAGAAACAAATTGTTGTAAGACCAGCTACAAAATATAGTAAAAGCTCTAATAACTTTCTTATTTATGGAGGTAGTAAAGACGGAAATTCTTTAGGAGAGTTAATTCTTAATTAAAGACCCACATTAATTAAATTTAAAAGCCTTATTCTATTTTAGAGTAAGGCTTTTTTGTTTAAACCTTAAAAAGGTTTGCATTCAGCATTTGTAACCTTTAACCCATCCTTTTTTCATGATAAAATTCCAATCATTTATTAAATCATTTTTAAAACTCAAGATTAATAATGTTCAATCAAATAACGGAATGAAATTTGTTTTACTATATTTAGAATCAAATAATAATTATCATGAAACTATATAAAACACTTGTCCTTTTAATGCTATCTGTTGTAGTACTAACAAGTTTTACGCAATGCTCAAGCTCGAAAAAAACAAGTAATTTGAAAAACAACAAACAAACCCTAAAATTAGAAGACAAAGGATCTTTTACTTTAGAAAACATCTATTTTCAAAGCTGGATTGCAGGAGTTCGAGGAGGAGGTTCTGGAATTCATATGTATATTACGGTAAAAAGTAATAAAAACAATGTAGCGTTTGATAGTGTATATTTTAAAGGTCTTAAATCTAAAATAGAAATTAGTAAAATGGGTTATATAGCTAGTTTTAAAACCGAAGCAAACCAAAAAGACGATATTATTATGAGTAATAATAAAAACGCTGAATTTGGAAACGAAACACAAAAAAAACAAGATTTTCCATTCGAGTTAAATGATAACGAATGTATTATAAGTTATATCGAGAATAATACTACCAAGTACTTGTTAGTAGAAAATCTTCAAGAAAAAAAGAGATTAGAATATCCAAGTGCTCCACCAAAACACTAATAGAATTTAGCTTTGTAAGTCTTTATTATTTGCCGTACATTTAGGCTAATTATTACACATCAATTTGAGCGGATTTAAATCTCTTTTTAAGCAAACATTTATTTATGGTCTAGCAACTGTGTTACCAAGAATGTTGAGCTTTATTTTGGTGCCACTCTACACAGATCCAGAAGTGCTATCTACTGCAGAGTATGGTCGAGTATCTTTTATATTCGCATATTTTGTACTTTTTAATGTGGTTATAGCCTATGGAATGGAAACTGCATTTTTTAGGTTTTTTAATAAAGACGAAAATCAAGAAAAAGTAACAAGTACATCGGCTATTTCATTAATAATAAGTTCATTTGTCTTATTAGGAATCGCTTTTTTCTTTAGAAATCAAATTTCATCGCTTATAAGTATAGAACTTAAACACCTAAATTTAGTCTTTATAGTTTTGCTGTTAGATGCTTTGGTAATCGTGCCCTTTTCATGGTTACGTGCAACCGGAAAACCAATGCGCTATGCTATTATTAAAATAATTAACGTCGCTATTAATCTAGGATTGAACGTTTTCTTGTTATTATATTTAAAGGATTTAGCAGAAGGTAATGCTCTTTTTAACAGCATTTATAGACAAGATTTTGAGATTAGTTATATTTTTATTTCTCTTGTTGTTGCAAGTGCCATTACATTATTATTGTTACTTCCATTTTACGCTAAAATTAAATTCAAATTTGATACAGAACTATGGAAAAAAATGATGCGTTACGCAATGCCAGTACTAATTGCAGGAATTGCTTATTCAGTTAATGAAACTTTCGACCGTATTCTTTTAGAAAAACTGTTACCAGCTAATATTGCAGACGAGCAAGTAGGAATGTATTCTGCATGTTACAAACTAGCTTTATTTATGACCTTGTTTGCAACTGCTTTCCGTTTAGGTATTGAGCCTTACTTTTTTAGTCATTCTAAATCAGAAAATCCTCAAAAAAATTACGCAAAAATATTAGAGTACTTCGTAGCTTTTGGTTCTATAATTTTTTTAGCAGTTGTTGTATTTGCAGATGTTATAAAACCTTATATTATCAAGAGTGAAGCCTATTACGAAGCCATGTGGATTGTTCCTTTTATTTTGCTCGCTAACTTCTGTTTAGGAATATACCATAACCTTTCTGTCTGGTATAAAATTACAGATCGCACTAAGTTTGGCGCCTATATTTCAATATTTGGAGCTGTAATAACATTGGTTTTAAATTATGTTTTAATTCCTAAAATTGGCTTTAAAGGTTCTGCTATTGCTACACTTTCAGCGTATGCAATAATGATGTTGTTATCTTTTTACTTCGGAAGAAAATACTATCCAATTCCGTATAATTTTAAAAAGATAGTACTTTACTTTGGACTTTCAACACTACTTTCAATGCTGTATTTCTATCAATTTAGAGGCAATTATGTTATTGGAATTGGAGCATTAATTGTATTTTTAGGCATCGTTTTTCAGCTTGAAAAAAAGGAAATCAAACAATTATTAAAAAGTAGCTAATCTGTTATTCAAAGCACAGCGAAGAATCTTATTAAAATGAATATAAAAATAATAAACAAATCCACTCACGCATTACCACATTACGAAACCATTGCTTCTGCAGGAATGGATCTTCGAGCTAATATTCAAGAATCTATTATATTAAAACCTATGGAACGCGCAATCGTACCAACAGGGCTGTTTTTAGAGCTTCCAATTGGCATAGAAGCACAAGTAAGACCAAGAAGCGGTCTAGCTATTAAAAAAGGTGTTACAGTACTTAATGCGCCAGGAACTATAGATGCAGATTACAGAGGAGAAGTAGGTGTAATTTTGATAAATTTATCTTCGGAAGAATTTAGCATAGAAAATGGAGAGCGTATTGCACAATTAGTGATTGCTAAACACGAAAGAGCCCAGTGGCTTCAAGTTGAAACACTTTCTGAAACCAAAAGAGGAGAAGGCGGTTTTGGAAGCACAGGAGTAAAATAAATGAATACAAGTTTCTTACAAGGTTTTTTAAAACCTGATAGGTATAGAAGCATAATGTTTAATTAATAGATTTTCGCTTTTGCAGAAATGAAAATAAAGATTTTAATATGAAAATAATAGTACCAATGGCAGGAAGAGGTTCTCGACTGCGTCCACATAGTTTAACAGTACCAAAACCATTAATTCCAGTAGCAGGACAACCAATTGTACATCGTTTGGTAAAAGATATAGTAAAAGTATTAAACCAACCTATTGAAGAAATAGCCTTTGTTTTAGGTGATCCAGCTTGGTTTGGAGACGATGTTGTTTCAAGTTTAAAAGATTTAGCAAAAGGATTAGGAGCAAAAGCTTCTATTTATAGACAAGATCAACCATTAGGTACTGGTCATGCTATTATGTGTGCAAAAGAATCACTTTCTGGACCAGCAGTTATCGCTTATGCAGATACGTTAATTCGTGCGGATTTTAATTTAGATCCAGAAGCAGATGCTGTTATTTGGGTAAAACAGGTAGATCAACCAGAAGCTTATGGTGTTGTTAAATTAAACGATAACAAAGAAATTGTAGAATTGGTAGAAAAGCCAGAGCAATTTGTTAGCGATTTAGCAGTAATTGGAATTTACTACTTTAAAGAAGTTTCATATTTAAAAGATGAGCTACAAAAAGTACTAGATAATAACATCATTAATGGTGGAGAATACCAAATTAATGATGGTATTAAAGGCATGATGGCAAATGGGAAAGTTTTTAAAACTGGAGAAGTTAGCGAATGGATGGACTGCGGAAATAAAGCAGTAACTCTAGAAACAAACCAACGTATGTTAGGTTTCTTAAAAGCAGATGGCGAAGAGAAATTAATAGCAGATTCTGTAAAAAATGAAAATTCAAATATTATTGAACCTTGCTATATTGGTGAAAATGTTGTTTTAAAAAACACTACAATTGGGCCAAATGTTTCTATTGGGAATAACTGTACTATTGAAGACAGCACAATTAAAAATAGCCTTATTCAGAATGAAACAACAATAAAAAATGCTAATTTAGACGAAGCCATGATTGGTAACCACGTGAAGTACGATGGAAAATTTACTAAAATTAGTATTGGTGATTATTCTATTTTAGAATAACTGAGTTCATGTGAAGGCAGAAATCTTATTGATTTTTTGGAATAATTTTTGAAGTGTCATTTAGAGCGAGAGCGAAGAATCTAACATAAATGAAAAAACTAAGCTATATATTACTTTTTATCTTCGGAATACTGCTATTTCCGGTAGTTGCTTCTGCGCAAGTAGATTTTAATGCAACACCAGATGATGATTTAGGAAATGTATCAGACGAGTTTCAAGAACTTTTTTACGAAGCACTAAAAGAAAAAGCAATAGAAAACTACGATAAAGCCATTACAGCATTACAAAAATGTATTGAAATGGACGACTCGCAATCTATTTTGTATTTCGAATTAGGTAAAAATTACAATAAGCTTAAAAACTTTGGCGCTGCTGAAGATGCACTAAAAAAAGCAGTGAGTAAAGAGCCAGATAACGAGTGGTATTTAGACGAACTGTACGAAAGCTATGCGCAACAAAAAGACTACGATAAAGCCATAAAAACAATCAAGCAACTGGTAAAATACCATCCAGATTACAAGGAGGATTTAGCCATGTTATATGTAAGAACAAAAAACTTTAAAGATGCACTTAAAGTGCTTGATGATTTAGATGAAGAAATAGGTACTTCAGATCAAAGAGATCGTTTACGACATCAGATTTATAATGCTACAGGACAAAAAAAGCAGCAAATTAAAAACCTTGAAGAGCGTGTAGACGATAATCCAGATGCCGAAAAAAACTACCTAGCTTTAATATTTAGATATAGCGAAAGTAACGAGATAAAGAAAGCGTTTGAAACTGCTAAGAAATTATTAAAAGTACATCCAGAATCGCAATTAGTGCACTTAGCATTATATAAATTTTATTTAGATGATGATGAAGCAGAAATGGCTATAAAGTCTATGAAAGTAGTTTTAGGCAGTAGGCAAATTAAACCAGAAGCGAAACTAAAAGTACTAGCAGATTTTGTAAACTATGTGAGTAAGAACCCACAATACGAAAAAGATTTAGTAGACATTACATCTTTGGTTAGTGAAAGTGCTGCAGATGCAAAAACTTTTATTGAAATAGCACAATACTATTTAGCAAAAGACGATAAAATTAAAGCAATAGAATACTACGCAAAAGCACAAGTTATAGAGCCTGACAATTTTGGAATATTAAGAAATATTATTTTACTGCATTTAGATTTAAGTGAGTTCGATAAAGCGGAACAAAAAAGTGCCGAAGGCTTAGAAAAGTATCCTTCTCAACCAGTGCTTTATCTTATTAATGGTGTTGCACTAAACCAATTAACAAAATACAATGATGCTATAGAAATTATTGAAACAGGTTTAGATTATATTATAGAAGATAATAAAATGGAAGCAGATTTTTATAAGCAATTAAGTAAAGCTTATACTGGTTTAAACAATTTAGCTAAAGCAAAGACGTTTAGTGATAAAGCGAAAAAATTAGAAATCCCTAATTAAATGACATTTAAACCTCAAGTAGTATCGCTAATACTTATACTTTGTATTGGTTTTGTAAGTTGTAGATCTGCGAAAACAATCACAGATAATGGTACGTTAAATGCGAATCTTTCAGCACGCCAAATTATAAAAAATAACGCTAAAAGCGAATCCAAGTTTAAGATGCTAAGCGCTAGATTGAAAATTGAATCTAACGATGGTAAAAAGTCGCAATCTGTTTCTGTCTCTTTAAGGATAGAAAAAGGTAAAACCATCTGGATGAGTAAGCTAGGTATTGTAAAAACTTTAATTACACCAACAAGAGTTGCGTTTTACAACAAATTAGATGGCACTTATTTTGATGGTGATTTCACTTATTTAAGCGAGTTGTTAGGAACCCATTTAGACTTTAACAAAATACAAGCTTTACTTTTAGGAGAACCTGTTTTTAAACCAAATACAAAAGACTACGAAGCTTCTGTGTTTGAAAAATCGTATCTGCTACAGCCTAAAAACCAAAACGATTTATTCGAATTGTTTTTGCTTTTTAACCCAACGCATTTTAAAATGGATTCTCAAGAAATTTCGCAATCTAAAGAAAAACGCCTGCTTGAAATAGACTATTTAGCATATCAAGAAGTAGAGAAAGAGATTCTTCCAGAGCGCATAAAAATTCTTGCTTTAGAAAATAAAGATCAATTAATAATAGACCTTGAATATAAGGGCATAGAGTTAAACCAAAAGCTTAGGTTTCCTTTTAGGATTCCTTCAGGTTACGACCAAATAGAATTAAAATAATGACCAAGTTTCAAAATAAAGTGTTAGTTTTTAGTCTCCTGTTTTTTAGCAGTGCATTTGTTTTTGCACAAAGCGGAAAACAAGAGGAGTTAGAAGCTAGACGTAAGGAGTTGTCAAGAGAAATTCAGCAGATAAATAAATTATTATCTTCAAATCAATCGAAAAAAAAGTCAGAGGTTTCTCAAATAGAAGATTTAAACCACAAGGTTAGTGTTCGTGAGAATCTTATAAAAGTTACCAATCAACAAGCCAATTTATTAACACGTGAAATTAATACCAATCAAAAACAAATAACTACCAATCGCGATGAGTTAACCCTTTTAAAAGAAGGTTATGCTAAAATGCTTCAGAAAGCATATAAAAATAAAAACAAGCAAAGTCGTGTAATGTTTTTATTGTCTGCAACTAATTTTAAACAAGCTTACAAACGTGTTCAGTATTTAAATCAATATGCAGATTACCAAAAAGAACAAGCCGATAAAATAAAGATTAAAACAATAGCGCTTCAAGAGGCAAACACCAATTTGTTGGTTCAAAAAGAAGCAAAGAGTAAACTTATTTCGGAAAATAAAAAAGAACAAAAGACTTTAGAAATAGAGCGTAAGCAGCACGAAACTATTATGAAGTCTATTAAAAAAGACTTAAATAAATATACTGCTCAAATTAAATCAAAGCAAAAAGAAGCGAGACGTATAGATGGTCAAATAGATAAATTAATTAGAGATGCCATTGCAGCTTCAAACAAAAAAGCTGGTGTAAAGAAATCTACAAAATCTAAGGGCTTTGCATTAACAGCAGAAGCTAGAGCGCTCGCTGCAGACTTTTTAGGTAATAAAGGTAAATTACCTTGGCCAGTAGAAAAAGGTGTTGTAAAACTACGTTATGGTAAGCAACCATCTCCTGTAGATCGTAATTTAACTATTAACAGTAATGGTGTAAGAATTTCGACAGAAAAAGGTGCAAAAGTTCGTGCTGTGTTTAATGGAGAAGTTATGGGAATTTTAAAGCCTAAACGTAGCAATCCTATTGTAATGATAAAGCATGGTAATTATATTACTACTTATCAGAATCTTGGTAAAATATTCGTAAAAACAGGAGATAAGGTTAAAACCAAACAAGAAATAGGTGAGGTTTTTACTAATCCTACAACAGGCGAAACTGTTTTAAAATTTAGAATAGATAAGGATAATAAAACTCAGAATCCTTCTAGTTGGATTTTTAAGATGTGATGCAAAGTGTCATCCTGAAATTGCTTCAGGATTCTTAGTTAAATTTCTACTCAAAGAGCGCCTTCAACTCTGTAGCATCATTAGGTTTTATTTTACCAGCTAGTAACAAACTTAATTGCTTTCGTCTTAAAGCACCTTCAAAACGTTTAATTTCTTCTTCGGTTTCAGGAGTTAATTCTGGTACACGAACAGGTCTTCCCGTTTCGTCTACAGCAACAAAAGTATAAATAGCTTCATTAGCTTTGGCTTTTACGCCAGACTCTCTGTCTTCTATCCAAACGTCTATATAAATTTCCATAGAGCTTTTAAAAGCACGAGACACTTTAGCATCTACAGTTACAACACTCCCTAAAGGAATAGCACGATTAAAAGCAACGTGATTAACAGATGCTGTTACTACAACACGTCTAGAATGACGACGCGCACTAATACCTGCAGCACGATCCATTCTAGCCAATAATTCACCACCAAAAAGGTTGTTAATTGGGTTGGTTTCACCAGGTAAAACCATATCTGTCATTATTGTTCTTGATTCTTTTGCTGTTCTTGCTTCCATAATATTTCCTGCGAAAGCAGGAATCTGTTTAATGAGTTTCTCTTAATTTACACTTCATTATTTTTAGCTGAAATATATTTCAATCTCAATAATACTTAGTGTAAAATTTAGAAATGCAAAGGTAAGCCGATTTAGAAGCTCAGCCTTAAGTTTTAGAAAATATTAAGAGAAAATTAGTCTAAGTTTTTAACCAATAACCAAGCAGCTTCATTGTTGCTTTTACGAATAGAATTTAACTCGCGAAGCGCTTCGTTTCTATCAGTAAAACTAGAGTAAGCAACTTGATGTAAACCGTATTTATTAGCACCAATTTTTCGAGCTTTAAAACCTTGCTCTTTTAATTGTGTTACTTTTTTATCACAGTTTTCTTCCATTCTAAAAGCGCCAGCAACTATATGATAGTTTCCAGATTGCTTACTTACATTTAATGTTGCAGCAGGCAATGGATTACTAATAATAAAAGTAGCTTCTTGAATTTTAGTTTCTAATTGTGTGTTAGCTTCTTCTTGTGCAATTTGGTTTTGAGATTCAATCTCATTTATATAATTATTACCAGAAACCAAACCACTTATAGTTAGTGCAATTAAAGCAATAGCAGCATATTTAAGATAAGGTCTAGTTTTACGTTTTTCTGGAGTAATTGTTAACGGAATTACTTTTTCAATCGCGTCAACTTCTTCTTTGTAAACTTCGCGTGTTACAGCAGGAGAAACTAATTGAGACAATCCAAAAGCATTAGTTAAATAGTTTAAGTGATAGCTTGGGTTAAACTCTATTTTTCCTTCGCTATTAAGCTTTAAATCACCAATATTTTCAAGAGAAAGTGTTTCACCTTCAGTTAAATTAGACTTAAGAGATTTTACACGTTTTGCAATTTTTTCGGTAGCAGCTTCAAAAGGTATTTTTTCTACATCAGCAATATAACGTGCTAATAAGCCATCGTTAGTTTGTATTTGCTCGTTAAACGATAATCGTTTTTTTGGCGGATAAAAAGCATTTGTAGTTTCGTGAACAGTTGCAGATACGCGTTGTGATAAAAAAGCACCAAACTCAGGTACAGTAACACATTCGTAACGGTATAATAAATCGCTTATGTAAGTCTCTAATTGCATAGAAACAAAGTTAAGATTTTTTATTAGGGAATAAAATGTAGGCCCTATTAGTTATTAACACCATTAAAATTCTTTTATTGTAGTCTCAAAATCAATTAGATAAAATGACGGAAAACGACTTGCTTTACACTTTAGCGCTACAAAATGTCATTAAAATTGGTGATGTAACAGCAAAAAAACTCATTTCCCACTGTGGTTCTGCCGAAGCTGTGCTTAAAGAGAAGAGGCAAAACCTCTTAAAAATTGATGGAATTGGAAGTGTTACTATTTCCGATTTATTTAGCCGAAATCACCTTGAAGCAGCAGAAGCCGAACTTAAATTTATTAAAGATGAAGGCCTAAAAACACATTATTTTAATTCTGATTCCTATCCTGAAAGACTAAAACATTGTATCGACAGTCCTATTTTGCTTTTTGAAGCTGGAAATATAAACTTGAATAAAAAGCACATTATTAGTATTGTGGGTGCGCGTAAAATTACCACTTCTGGTATTGCGTTTTGCGAAAAGCTAGTTGAAGAACTCGCTATTTACGATCCGGTTATAGTTTCTGGTTTTGCTTATGGTACAGATATTACTGCACAAAAAGCAGCTATAAAACATAATTTGCAAACTATTGGTTGTTTGGCGCATGGTTTAAACCAAATATATCCTAAAACACATAAAAAATATATGGCTGAGGTTGAGGGTAATGGCGGTTTCTATACCGATTTTTGGAGCACTGCTAAATTTGATCGTAATAACTTTTTAAAACGTAATCGCATTATTGCAGGTATTAGTGAAGCAACTATAGTTATAGAATCTGCTGTTAAAGGAGGTAGTTTAGTAACTGCTGATATTGCAAATTCTTATAATCGCGATGTATTTGCTGTTCCTGGTCGTACTACAGATTCTCAAAGTGTTGGTTGTAATAATTTAATTAAACACCAAAAAGCACATTTGTTGTCTACACCCTTAGATGTGCCTTACATACTTAATTGGCAATTAGAAGACGATAAAAAAACGGTAATACAAAAGCAATTATTTATAGAGCTTGACGATAACGAAAAAGTAATTTATAATTACTTAAAAGACAAGGATAAGGTAATGCTAGATATTATAGCCTTAAACTGTAATATGCCAACCTTTAAAATTGCTGGCTTGTTATTAAATATGGAATTAAAAGGTGTTGTAAGACCTTTGCCAGGGAAATTGTTTGAGGTTATTTAGTGTTGTCATTCCTGCGAAGGCAGGAATCTATTTTATAATATTTATTTCGCTATCTGTGGATTTCTGCCTTCGCAGGAATGACAGAATTCAATTTTCAAAATAATTTATACTTTCATGTGTTTTCTCCCATTCAGTTTTTCGATAAAAGTACGCTTCTAAATAACTGTTTTTAAATGCGTTTTTTTCTTCATTTGTAAAATTAGGATTGTATTCTGTAGCAAGTTTTTCGAGCTTTACTGTGTTGTCTAAAATTCTCTTATAAGTAATAGTTTTTCCTTCGTCACTTATAAAATAGAAAGTGTTTTTATCAATACTTAAAATTTGACCAATTTTGAGTTTAGTGTTATCTAGGTCGACTAAATGAAATGTATTATTCTTTTGGGTGTAACCATAGCTATAGCTCATTCCTGCAGGATCACTGTATTTATAAATGACTCCTGGTTAATAAAAATTAAGTATGGCATAATGCTTTTCCGGAGTTTGTAGCTTCAAGATACCAATTACCAGTAATATCAATTTCTTTCTCTTGTGCATTGCAAGAAAAAATAAAAAGCATTAATAATAGTGAAAGAGAATATTTCATAATTAACTAATTAGTATAAATAGTACGTCGTTTGCTTCCGAAAGTATGGAGTAGTTAATCTCTAGGTGAAATTATTTCGTTCCCTCTTATTTTTATTGTGTTAGCTTCTGCTATATTTTCTTTCGTTTTAGTTATCAATTTTATATGATTGATCTCAATATTATTTGACGTTTTAACCTTGCTTACTAGTATTTTTAAAATATAGTCTTCGTCTATTAAGTACGTATTATAATTTGTATTAATAATATTATCATTTATTTGATATAGTACTGGGCTATCATCTAAATTAAGAAACTTTTTAGAAAGTGCTTTAAGTGATATTTGGCTGTGTTTGTAGTTAGAATTCATTTTTATTAAAACCTTTCCATAGTACTGTTTGTTGTTTATAGTAAAATTTCCTTTTTCAATATTAAAACTTTCTATTTTCTTAGGACTAATACTATTTAATAAATATTGGTCATCAGTAAAATCATCGTTTATATAATATGCAACTGGTTTAGATTTTTGTTTCTGCTTAATACTATCTCTGTAAGAGATTACTATTTCTGAATTCTCAGAATATTTTGGGTTTTTAAAAGCTTTCTTTTCTGGTGATGTTTGACCAAAGGATAAAGAGGAGATCAATAAGACTATTAATAATGTAGTATTCTTCATTGCATTAATTTTCAACAAAGATTCAATTTTAATATACCTAAAACAAGTATCAATGAGTGAACGCTGCTTTTGGTTGAGTGAAGCTATAAGAGCTTAATTGTTTGTAGTGGTTTGTTATAGAAGAGTTTACTCCATAAAAAAAGCCACTATTTCTAGTGGCTTCTGTAAACTTGCTCCTCTTCTTAGGCTCGAACTAAGGACCCTCTGATTAACAGTCAGATGCTCTAACCAACTGAGCTAAAGAGGAGTGTTTTTCGCTGTTGCGAGCGCAAATATAATCTGTTTTTTAGATACTGCAAAACAATTTTTAATTTTTTATTTAAAAATTGCTTTAAAAATGTCGTTTCCGTTGGCAAAGAGCACTAAACCTATTAAAATAAAGAAGCCTACAGTTTGTGCATACTCCATAAATTTATCGCTTGGCTTACGTCCAGAAACCATTTCATATAGTAAAAACATTACATGTCCACCATCTAAAGCAGGAATTGGTAATAGGTTAAGCACACCTAACATTATAGAAAGGAAAGCTGTAATACTCCAAAAAACAGGCCAACTCCAGGTGTCTGGAAAAACATTTAATATTGCGTAAAAACCTCCAACACCTTTATAAGCTCCAGTTTCAGGATTTCCTATTTCTTTAAGCTGTCCAAAGTATTTACCTACTTGCCCAGTAAATTTATTATAACCACCACCAAAACTTTCTCCAAAAGAGTATTCTTTAGTTGTCATTGTAAAATAGCCTAGATCTTGCATCATTTGGTGCGTTAATCCAGAGCTAATACCAAACTTTGCATTGTTGTCAACTTTTAGTGTTTCAGTAATTAGTTCCTGGTCTCTTAGTAATGTAACACTAACCTCTTTTCCTTTTGATTCGTTTAGTATTGGGGTTAATTCATCAAAATATTTTAATGCCTTACCATTAACAGCCTTAATTAAATCACCATCTTTAAGATTTGCTCCTTTATTTAAAGAAGAATCTTGAATAGCTCCAATAACAAAAGGACGACGCATTTCAAATAAATCTCTACGTTTACTATCAGAAAACTGACCTAAAAAATCTACAGGCATTGTAATGGTTTGCTCTACACCATTTCTTGTAAAAGTTATTGTTTTTGCGCCAATAAAATTTCCTTTAATGTCTGATACATATTTAACATCATGATCTCCAACCTTAGTAATATTATCACCAGTTTTAAAACCTAAATCTGTTAACAATGGATTCTCAACTAAATAACCATCTTGAATACTTGTAGCATCTATGTTTTTATCTCCATAAATAAAAGACAAGAAAAAATAAATAACATAAGCCAATACAAAGTTTACAATTACACCACCAAGCATAATAATTAAACGTTGCCAAGCTGGTTTAGATCTAAATTCCCAAGGTTTTGGTTCTTCTTTCATGGCTTCGGTGTCCATGCTTTCGTCTATCATTCCAGAAATTTTTACATAACCACCAAGCGGTAACCAACCAATTCCGTATACAGTTTCACCAATTTTTTTCTTAAAAAGGGAAAACTTAACATCAAAAAACAAGTAGAATTTTTCTACTCTAGTTCCAAATAATTTTGCTGGTATAAAATGTCCAAGCTCGTGAAGTATGATTAATAGTGAAAGACCCAGTAGAAACTGAGAGATTTGTATAATAATTCCCATGTAATTTATCTATTCATTTTTATAACGCCCAAAAGTAAGTATTTAGGCTTAGTTTAAAAAGCTATTGCTTAATTGCTTTGCTATTTAACATCAATTTATGAGCCAAAAAAGTGGTTTAAGAATCGTTTGGGTTGTATTTTTGTAGGATATTGACTTAATTCTTCTTTTATGCTTTCTTTTTTTAAAGATTATAAAAAATTTGCGATTGGATTTTTTATCCTTTCAACTATAATAGTTTTCATTATATATAACATTTTAAATGTTGAAAAACCCTTACCAATCTACCAGCCTAATAATGTTGAATCCACCTTGGTTGATAGTACGATTCAACATGTAAAAAAGTATCATAAAATAGCCGATTTTAGCCTAACTAACCAAAACGGAAAAACCATCACCCAAAACGATTACAAAGATAAAATCTATGTAGCCGATTTCTTTTTTACTACTTGCCAGACTATTTGTCCGATAATGACAGATCACATGGGTGTAATTCAAAAAGAAATATTAAATGATGATGCTATTATGTTGTTATCGCATTCTGTAACTCCAGTTATTGATAGTGTTGCACAGCTTAAAAAGTATGCAATACAAAAAGGAGTAAACGATGCTAAGTGGAACCTTGTAACAGGTGATAAAAAGAAAATTTACGAGCTTGCAAGAAAAAGCTATTTAGCTGTAAAATCTGTAGGTAATGGAGATAAATACGATATGATCCATACCGAAAACTTCATGCTTATCGATAAAAAACGTCAAATTCGTGGTTTTTATGATGGTACAGACCCAGAAGCTATTTCTCAGCTCTTAAATGATATAGAAAAGTTAAAACGTATGGAAAAGCAATAGTTTTTAGGTTTTAAATTTTTAGCTTAAGTTTTTTCTCTTACTTTTGCTTCTTTAAAATCAATCTAAATAAGCTTGCAACATACAATAGCACATTTAAAACGCGGAGAAAAAGGAATAATTACTGATGTTTCGTCAGAACTAATCCCTTTAAAACTTCTTGAAATGGGATGCCTTCCTGGTAACCTTGTAGAGTTAGTACAAGTTGCACCTTTTTCGGACCCATTATATCTAAATATTAATGGAAGCCATTTAGCAATTAGAAAAGAAACGGCTATTCACATTTTAATAGATAGAATAGATGAGTAAGCAAATAAATGTAGCCTTAATAGGGAATCCTAATACTGGAAAAACATCTGTTTTTAACGCACTTACAGGTTTAAACCAACAAGTTGGTAACTATCCAGGTATTACTGTAGAGAAAAAAGAAGGTATTTGTAAACTACCTCGTGGAGTAAAAGCTCATATTATAGATTTACCAGGTACGTATAGTTTAAATGCATCGTCTTTAGACGAAAACGTAGTTATAGAATTACTTTTAAATAGAAACGATAAAGATTTTCCAGACGTAGCTGTTGTAGTTAGTGATGTCGAAAACCTAAAACGTAACCTATTACTTTTTACACAAATTAAAGATCTTGAAATTCCTTGTTTACTTGTTGTAAACATGGCAGATAGAATGCGTAGAAAAGGTATTACGCTAGATGTTGAGTATCTAGAGCAGCAATTAGAAACCAAAATAGCTGTTATTAGTACACGTAAAAACGAAGGTATAGAGAATCTAAAACAACAAATCGCTAATTATAAAGAGTTATCTCTTAAGCCTTGTTTAAGTGCATCAGAAATTGATGTTGAATACTTTAATAGATTACGTAAAGCTTTTCCTAATCAACTATTATATAAATTATGGTTAGTTATTACTCAAGATGTAAATTTTGGAAAAACAGATAGAAAAGATATTGATGCTATTGCTAGTTTTAAAACAAAGTCTAAAGGCGATTTAAAAAGGCTTCAGCAAAAGGAAACCATAAAACGTTACCAGTTTATTAATAATGTTCTTAAAAAAGGACAAACCATAGATGCGTCTCAAGCTACAGATGTTCGTGCTAAATTAGACCGTATCCTAACTCATAAAGTTTGGGGATATGTTATTTTCTTTTTTATTCTTTTAACCATTTTTCAAGCCATTTACGATTGGTCAAGTATCCCAATGGAATGGATAGATTCGTCTTTTGCTTCACTAAGTAATTGGGTGAAATCTACATTTCCCGGAGGCGGAAAAGTGACAGATTTAATTGCCGAAGGTATTATTTCTGGACTTGGTGGAATCGTTATTTTTATTCCGCAAATAGCATTCTTATTCCTTTTTATTGCCATACTGGAAGAAAGTGGCTATATGAGTCGTGTCGTGTTTTTAATGGACAGAGTCATGCGTCGTTTTGGCCTAAGCGGTAAAAGTATTGTGCCTTTAATCTCTGGAACAGCTTGTGCAATTCCAGCAATTATGGCAACTCGAAATATAGAAAGTTGGAAAGAACGTTTAATTACTATTTTAGTTACACCCTTTACAACCTGTTCGGCACGTTTACCTGTGTATTTAATTATTATCTCGTTGGTTATTCCAGAAGGAAGAATACTAGGTTTAAGCTATCAAGCATTAACTCTAATGTTATTGTATCTTATTGGTTTTGGAGCAGCAGTTGGATCGGCTTGGATTTTAAATAAAATTCTAAAAATAAAGAGTAAGTCGTTTTTCGTGGTCGAAATGCCAAACTATAAAGTGCCACTTTTAAAAAACGTAGCATTAACGGTTTTAGAAAAAACAAAATCTTTCATCTTTGGTGCAGGAAAAATAATTTTAGCAATTTCAATTGTTCTTTGGGTATTGGCGTCTTATGGTCCAGGCGAACAATTTAATAATGCCGAGAATATTATAACAGAACAGTACGCACAAGATAATTTAAGCGAAGACGAATTAGCACATAAAATAGACTCACACAAACTAGAGCATTCTTTTATAGGGATTGCTGGGCATGCTATCGAGCCAGCCATTAGACCTTTAGGTTACGATTGGAAAATTGGTATTGCCATTGTAAGTTCTTTCGCAGCTCGTGAGGTTTTTGTAGGAACTCTAGCAACTATTTATAGTGTTGGTAGTGATGACGAAGAAACCATTAAAAACCGCATGGCAGGCGAAGTAAATCCAATTCTTGGAGGACCATTGTTTAATTTTGCTTCCGGAATTTCACTACTGTTATTTTACGCTTTTGCTATGCAATGCATGAGTACTTTAGCGATTGTTAAAAAAGAAACCAATAGCTGGAAATGGCCAGTATATCAATTTACAATAATGACTGCAATTGCGTATATTGTAGCTTTAATTGCCTATCAATTTTTGAAATAAAATGAATATTATACTTCAAAATATTATCGTTTTTATAATCCTAAGCTTTGCTGTAGGATTTCTTGTAAAGAAATATTTCTGGAAAAAGAAATCCAAGAAAGCCTGCGGAACAGACGACTGTGGTTGCCACTAAATCTAAAGCTTATTTTTTTTGGGCGTTTTAACAGGCTATCACTACTCGCTTTTTTTGAGAAAAATAAAAAAGAGCTCAAACATACCGTTCCATCCTTAACGCACTTACTCAAATAGAGTTAGATGGTTTTTAAAACTAATGTCTAATTTGAAGCTGAATATAATAATCTTCAGCATTAATTTTATTATCATACTTAGGATAAGGAGCAATATTTAAACTTGAGACATTAAATGCTTCAGAAGAAAAGACATTACCAATCTTATTAATTAAAGAAATTTTAGGAGAAAAAACAACGCGTTTTTGTTCTATTTTTTCTCCGTTTTTAAAGACATCTAAAAGTACTACAGCTTCTCCAGCCCAAATACATTGTACGCCTTTTGGACAACGCGAATCACTTTCTATAGCCACAAATTTGAATTCTAAATCTTCAATGCTAATGGTTTTTCCATACATTAATTTCGAAACAATCTTAGGTGTGTCAACTTTAACTTTTGTGGAATCTTGAGCCAATCCAGCAGTTGTAAATAATATTACGAGTATAAATAGTATGTTTTTCATTAGCAAGTGTGTCTTAGATACTAAATATAACTTAAATCATACCAAAGTCATTAATTTTGAATTTTTTAGTTACATTTGTTTAATATTTAAGTAAGCTTAAAAATTAATTAAAGTAATTAGAAATGTCTGTAGCTATAGAGAATTTTGTAAAAGCCATTTACAAAAATAATAATAATGCAAGTAACGATACGAAGCCAGGTAATATCGCTAAAAAATTAGGTATTAGTAATGCTGCAGCAACAGATATGGCTAAAAAATTAGCCATTAAAGACTTATTGCACTACGAAAAATACAAAGCCTTAAAACTAACAGAGAAAGGAGAGAAGATGGCTCTAAATGTTGTTAGAAAACACAGGTTATGGGAAGCTTTTTTGCATAAAACCTTCGATATGTCTTTGCATGATATTCATCGTGAAGCAGAGCTTTTAGAGCATGAAACCTCTAATTTTTTAGCTAATAAAATTAGCGAATACCTAGGGAGTCCTAAGTTCGATCCGCATGGTGATCCAATTCCAAATGAAGATGGAGAAATTACAACTATCGATACTTCTGTGAGTTTAGCAGATACCCAAGAGGGTAAAACGTATACTATTTCTCGCTTAATGAGTGACGATAAAGAATTCTTCGACTTTTGTGCGCAAAACGGCCTTAAATATGGTAATACTATTGTTGTTTCAAAGCAATTAAGTAATAATAAAATGACTCAAATATTAATTAGTAACAACACTATTCTTCTAAACGAAGATTTTACTAAAATTATCTATGTTAATGAAGTTAATTAAACAACTAAGAAACTCAATATTAGTTTTAATACTTACAGGTTCTACTATGGTCTTTGCTCAAGAAAACAATACTCTTGAAGCGTTAATTACAGACAGACCAGATGCTACAGAATCTCCAACAGCTATGCCTAAAGGTTTCTTGCAAGTAGAAAGTGGTGCGTTTTACGAGAGTTTTGAGGAGAACAATATAAAAAACGAAGATTTTACATACAATACTATGCTTGTTCGTTATGGTTTACTAGATAATTTAGAACTTAGATTGGGTTACGATTATACAGATAGTAAAACAAAATTTAATGGTAACGAAGTGGCTTCTATAAATAGTTTTTCTCCAATGCTTTTAGGTTTTAAAGTAGGTATAGCAGAAGAAAAAAGAACAATGCCAGAAATTGGTTTTTTAGTACATTTGTACTTGCCTTTTTCTGTTAATAAAGATATTAGACCAGAAAATACTGGTGTAGACTTTAGATTTTCTTTTGCACATACTTTAAATGAGAGATCTAGTCTATCTTATAATTTAGGTGCTGCTTGGGAAAACGATAGCCCAGAAGCTGCTTACTTATATACAATTGCTTATGGTTATAGTTTAACCGAAAAGCTTGTTGCTTATGTTGAGTTTTACGGCGATTTTCTAGAAAACAATAAAGCTAATCATTTTTGGGATGCTGGATTGTCTTATTTGCTGTCTAACAATGTGCAATTAGATGCTACTGTTGGGTCAAGCATAACAAAAGGTCAAGATATATTAATAAGTGCTGGAATTAGTTTTAGAATTCCTAAATCATAATAAAAACGGTCACTTCGAGTGATTTTGAAATATGAAAAATTGTATCGAGAAGCCATTAATAAAAATAGTAAACATGAAAAAAAACATACTTATAATTGCAATTACAGTACTCTTGTTTAACTGTAAAAATGATATAAAACAAGAGAATGGAAAATTAAATATTGTAACAACTACAACCATGATAACTGATTTGGTTAATAACATTGGTGGCGATTTAGTGAACACTCAAGGTTTAATGGGAAGTGGAGTAGATCCACATTTATTTAAAGCTAGTGAAGGAGATGTTTCTAAGCTAGTAAACGCAGACATCATTTTCTATAACGGTTTACATTTAGAAGGAAAACTAGTTGAGGTTTTCGAGAAAATGGGAAGTAAAACTAAAAACACTGTAGAACTTGGTGCAGCTCTAGATAAGTCTCAATTAATAGGGTCGGAGTATTTTGCTTCAAATTACGATCCACATGTGTGGTTTAATATTGCTTTTTTTAAGCAATTTGCTAAAAATGTAACGGTAGTTTTATCTGAAAAGGATCCTAAAAATGCAACTAGTTTTTTAGAAAATGAAAAACTATTCCTTCAGAAATTAGAAGTTTTAGAGCAAAAGGTTTTAGCTACAATAGAAACACTTCCAAAGAAAAAAAGAATATTAGTTACAGCACACGATGCCTTTAATTACTTCGGAAAAAACTATGGTTTTAATGTTGTTGGATTACAAGGATTAAGTACAGCAACGGAAGCTGGAGTTCAAGATGTTCAAAAATTGGCTACCTTTATAATAGAAAATAAAGTAAAAGCCATTTTTGTAGAAAGTTCTGTGCCTAAACGTACTATTGAAGCATTGCAAGCAGCTGTAAAATCTAAAGGACACGATGTTGTTATTGGTGGCACTTTGTTTTCTGATGCATTAGGAAATGCAGGAACTGTAGAAGGAACTTATTTAGGAATGTTTGAGTATAATGTAAATACTATTGTAAATGCATTGAAATAATGAGCAAAAAAATAGCAGTAAAAGTAGACGATTTAACAGTGGCTTACAACTACAAGCCAGTGCTTTGGGATATTGATTTAGAAATTCCAGAAGGTGTTCTAATGGCTATTGTTGGACCAAATGGTGCTGGAAAATCAACACTTATAAAATCGATTCTCGGTATTTTAAAACCTATTGCAGGAAGTGTTTCTATTTATGGAAAACCTTACGAGAAACAAAGACAGTTAGTTGCTTACGTACCGCAAAAAGGAAGTGTAGATTGGGATTTCCCAACAACTGCTTTAGATGTGGTAATGATGGGAACTTATGGTAGTTTAGGTTGGATTAAAAGACCAAGACAAAAAGAGAAAAAAGCATCTTTAGAGGCTTTAGAGAAAGTTGGTATGTTGGCTTTTAAAAGTAGGCAAATAAGTCAGTTGTCTGGCGGACAGCAACAACGTATTTTCTTAGCACGTGCTTTAGTGCAAAACGCATCTATTTACTTTATGGATGAACCTTTTCAAGGTGTAGATGCTACAACCGAAATTGCAATTATCAATATTTTAAAAGAATTGAGAAAAGCTGGTAAAACAGTAATTGTTGTACATCACGATTTACAAACTGTTCCAGAATATTTTGACTGGGTAACGTTTTTAAATGTAAAGAAAATTGCCACAGGACCAGTTAAAGATATATTTAACGACGATAATTTAACAAAAACCTATGGTATTAATTTTAAAGTAAGTGTTCAAGAATAATGGATATCCAAGAATATTTTTCATTAGTCTTTAGCGACTACACATTAAGAACAATAACGCTTGGTACAGCTATATTAGGAGCAGTAACTGGTATGTTAGGTAGTTTTGCTGTGCTTAGAAAACAAAGCTTACTTGGTGATGCTATTTCGCATGCTGCTTTGCCTGGAATTGCTATTGCTTTTTTAATTACAGGAGCAAAAGACTCCAACACTTTACTTTTAGGTGCTTTAGTTAGTGGTCTAATTGGTACGTTTTGGATTCGTAGTATTGTAAAGAAAACACATCTAAAAAGTGATACAGCCTTAGGTTTAATTTTATCTCTGTTTTTTGGTTTTGGTATGTTATTATTAACGTTTATTCAAAAACAGCCTAATGCAAATCAAGCAGGATTAGATAAATATCTCTTTGGTCAGGCAGCTACTTTAGTAGAAAGTGATGTTTGGTTAATGGCAATTGTAGCTGGCTTATGTTTATTCGTTTTATTGCTATTTTGGAAAGAATTTAAACTCCTACTTTTTGATGCCGATTATACTAAAACACTAGGATTCAATACAAGGTTTATAGATGTATTAATTACCAGTTTTATTGTACTGGCTATTGTTTTAGGCTTACAAACCGTTGGTGTTGTTTTAATGAGTGCCATGCTTTTAGCACCTGCTGCTGCTGCAAGACAATGGACAAATAGCTTGTCGACCATGGTTTTTTTAGCCGCTATTTTTGGTGCATTTTCTGGTGTTTTTGGTACAGCTATTAGCGCAAGCCAAACAAACCTTTCAACAGGACCAGTAATTGTTTTGGTGGCTTCAGTTTTTGTGCTTTTTTCGTTTGTGTTTTCACCTAGTCGTGGTTTGTTGTTTAAGCAAATAAGATTTATAAAAAACCGGCGTGATTTAGAACAGCATAAAACGTTAGCATTTATGCATCATATTGCAGAAACACACGAGAATATTTCGCATCCTCATGCTATTAAATTATTAAATAATTTTCAAGGTTATACACGTTCTACGCTTCAAAAATTAGTAGAAAAAGATTATGTAGAGCTGCAAGGAAATATGTGGAGTTTAACTAAAGTTGGTTTTGAAACTGCAGCAAATTTATATACTAAGCAATCTACAGAAGATGAATAGCGCTCAAATTGAAATACAGCTTATTGCGAGTTTAGTTGCCATTGCTTGCGCAATTCCAGGTACATTTTTAGTGCTACGTAAAATGGCGATGATAAGTGATGCTATAAGTCATTCTATTCTTCCGGGAATTGTAATTGGTTTTTTTATTACTCAAGATCTTAATTCACCATTATTAATTTTGTTTGCTGCCTTTACAGGTATTATTACTGTTGTTTTGGTTGAGTATATTCAAAAAACAGGACTTGTAAAAGAAGACACTGCTATTGGTTTAGTGTTTCCTGCTTTGTTTAGTATTGGAGTTATTTTAATTGCAAAAAATGCTAACGATGTGCATTTAGATGTAGATGCTGTACTTTTGGGAGAATTAGCATTTGCTCCTTTTGATAGATTATTAATTTCCGGAATAGATGTTGGTCCAAAAGCTTTGTGGATTATTGGTGTTATTTTACTAATTACAGTTATACTTTTAATTGCTTTTTTCAAGGAATTAAAAATAAGTACATTTGATGCTGGCCTAGCAGCTTCTTTAGGTTTTTCGCCTGCGATTATTCATTATGGACTAATGAGTGTCGCTTCGGTTACAACAGTTGGTGCTTTTGACGCCGTTGGAGCCATTTTAGTAGTCGCTCTAATGATTACTCCTGCCGCGACTGCCTATTTGCTAACTACGGATTTAAAGAAGATGTTAGGGCTCGCTATCACTTTTGGTGTTATGAGTGCTATTTCTGGTTATTGGTTTGCACATTGGTTAGATGCTTCAATTGCTGGCTCTATTACAACTATGTTAGGTTTGCTATTTTTACTTGTGTATTTGTTTGCACCAAGCAAAGGTATAATTGCAGTTATGTACCGTGAAAAGCAACAACGTACAGAGGTCTCTTTATTAACTTTTTTACTGCATTTAAAAAACCATAGTGAGTTAGAAGAAAGGCATGTTAATCATTTACGCGAACATATTAATTGGCAAAAAGTGCGTGCTAAAACAGTTTTAGAATTAGCGCTGAAAAATAATATGATTGTGGTAGATAAAAATATTGTTTCACTTACCGAAAAAGGTGATACGTTTACCTCTAAAGCAATAGATTATATTATTACCAATGAAGATACACAGATTGAAGACATGAAAGATGATTTCTTTTTATTTAGAGGATAATTTGTCATTCAGAGCATAGCGAAGAATCTTTCTCTTTTTTTTGCCATAATTGAAGTTTTCGTTATATTTATTACGCATTACATCAAAACCAATAAAGATGAAAAAAACACTTATTCTTTTCGTTTTCGCTTTAATTTTTTCATGTAATAGAAATGAAAACTATACTGGGATTTGGATTCTTGATGAATCAACAATTACTTCGTTTATAGATACACCTATTAGATTAATATATACTCAAGATTCTCTAGAAATAGAAAGATACGATTTCAATCCAACACTTAAATATGCTTTACACCCAAATAGGCAAATACTTATTATTGAAAATGATACAATAAACACAAGTATTATTGATGATACATTGAAGGTTAATAATAGACTAAAATATTATAGAGATAATGGAACAATGAGTAATCAAATGGGTCTTAATTTTTCGAAAATTGAAATAAATCTTCCTAAAATCAATGATGAAAAACTTATAAATTATCCCAAAATAAGACCATCAACTTCTATTAGATACGGGAAAAGGTATGATAATAGAAATCTCTCATTACAGTTAAATGATAAATACGTTGATATTAATAGTCTTAAAGAATTTGTAATAGATAGAAAAGAAGAGTCTGAAGGATATAATAATAGACAAAAGCACTTTTTATATATCGACAAGAGTTCTAAGATGAAAGCGCTAGAGAAAATATTTTTAACTATGGCGAGTGTTAATGAATATAATGTTTTGTTTGTAAATGATTCAAAATTACAAACTAGAGATTCGTTAGCTTTTAGTTTTAAAGAGTCTCTTTTTGGTACTAGAATATCTCATCTAGAAAATTGGAATTATTTTAACACTATAACAAGTTTTGATGATACTATTCCGATAGTAAAAGATTATCAAGATTATCAGTTTTACGGTAAAATAAATCACTATCCAAACATAATATCTTTAGTAAGGAATAGATTTTATTTTAACGGAAAAGAAATCAATAAAGTTGAACTTCCTTTATTGCTTAATAAAGATATTGAAAATAATAATAACATATTTTCTTTCTATGATTTAGAATCTGATTATTATCATTTTTTAGAATTACAAATTGCAATTAGATCAACGTATAATTCTGTGAGACAGAAAAAGGCATTAAAGAGGTATAATTCTATTTTAAATAATTTAACAAAAGAACAGTTAGATTCTATAAAATCTGAAACTCCTATTAAGCATATTTGGAGTTATTCGATACCACATTTTAAGTCTATTATTAAAGATAATTATGGTTTTTATGGAATGCAATTTAAGCCTTTGGATTATATTTTTCCTAAAACACAATTGAATTAAATTCATGTTTTTTTTATTATTAATACAAACAAAAAACCAGCTACATTTCTGTAACTGGTTCTAATTTATGTTTACTATCCTTAGTCCGCGTTAGTGATTGTAGCGGCATCCTTTTGCTTTTTTTGCAAAAGATATAGTGGAAAGCGCGACCTTTAGGTAACGCCCAAATGATTTTATATTTCTGTAATACGTAAAGTATTCACCATTCCTTTTTCTTGAATTGGCATGGCTGCTAAACTTACTAGCATGTCTCCTTTTTCTAAATAACCCATTTCTTGAGCCATTTTATTTACGTCTTCTATAGTTTCGTCTGTGCTTACAAACTTATCGTAAAAGAAAGCTTTAACTCCCCAAAGCAGATTAAGTTGTGTTAAAATACGTTTGTTAGATGTGAATACTAATATATTAGATTTTGGTCTCCAAGCCGAAATTTGAAATGCTGTATAACCACTATTTGTTAGTGTAGAGATTCCTTTTGCATCGATCTCGTTTGCCATTTGTGCCGCATGATAACATATGGATTTTGTTATGTAACGCTTTGTTCTAATTGTTGGTGGCTCGTGTGGGACTTTAATTAAATCACTGTCCTCAACACTACGAATAATGTCTGCCATTTGCTTGATTACTTGCACAGGATATTTACCAACGCTAGTTTCACCAGATAACATTACTGCATCTGCTCCATCCATTATTGAGTTTGCGACATCGTTAACTTCTGCACGTGTTGGCGTTAAGCTATCGATCATTGTTTCCATCATTTGTGTAGCAATAATTACTGGTATTCTAGCACGTTTAGCGCGTAATACTAATTGCTTTTGTACTAATGGTACTTCTTCTGCTGGAATTTCTACTCCTAAATCGCCACGAGCTACCATTAATCCATCGCAATAGGCAACAATTTTATCGATGTTTGCAACACCTTCTGGTTTTTCAATTTTAGCAATAATTGGAATTTTATGATCACTATGCTCTTTTATAAGCTCTTGTAATATCATTAAATCTTCGGCATGACGCACGAAAGATAATGCTAGCCAATCGACTTTTAATTCGCATGCGAATTTTGCGTCTTTAATATCTTTTTCTGTTAAAGCTGGCTGAGAAATATTTGTATTAGGAAGGTTTACACCTTTTTTAGAACGTAATGGTCCACCTTGTATAACTCTAGCTTTTACTTCTGATACTTTATCTGAAGAGATAACTTCGAAAATTAGTTTACCATCGTCTAAAAGAATACGTTCTCCTGCTTTAGCGTCTTGAGGAAACTTATCGTAGGTCATGTAAACACGTTCTTTTGTGCCTTCAAAACGCTCTCCAGTTGCGAAAATAATCTCGTCTCCTGGTTGCACATATACTTCACCTTTCATTACTCCAACACGTAATTTAGGGCCTTGTAAATCTGCTAAAATAGAAGCGTTGTAACCAAATTCATCATTAAGTTCACGTATCATTTGTACGCGTTCTTTTACATCGTCGTAATCTGCATGCGAAAAATTAATTCTAAAAACATTAGCACCTTCGTCTAACATGCCTTTTAAAACTTTTTTTGTACTTGTTGCAGGACCTAAGGTTGCTACTATTTTGGTTTTTTTTCTTAACATTAGTTGAATATTAGTTGATCTTTAGATTTTAAACTTTCAGGAGCTATACTGTAAGCGGTAATAACTTGATCTATTTTTAGTATTTTTTCTAAAATGAGTTTTTCTTTTTTAGAATGTAACTCATTATCAATTTTTAACAGGTAATTAGCCTTGCTAAATTCTGGCACCAAATGATGCGTTTTTGTTACTGCTGGATTAAAACTAAATAGAGAATCTAAATTATTATCTGTTTGGCTTGTAACTACTTTACAGGTATTAGATACTAAATTCCAAGTTTTAAATTGTGTGTCGTCTTCCCATTCGAAAATAGAAAAAGCCGTTTTATTGTTGTTGTTATCTAGATCGTTGTCTTGCCTTACGAGCTTTAATTCTAAAGCTTTATTAAGTAAGTAAGCTAAGCGATAATCTTCAATAGTACAATGAATACCAATAAGCGAGAAGTTTTCTTCTTCTAAAAAATCATCTAAAACGAGTTTTTTAATTGCCATGTTAATACCAACTTTTCTTTGACAGAATTGTAAATATAGTATTTAAAATGGTTTGAAGTGCCTTGTTTTACTTAATCTTAACAAGAAGGTAACACGAAAACGTTGTAGTTTGCTTTTAATTTATTTTGAATTAGAAAAAGGAGTCAAAGCTTATAAAAAAGCCTTCGATATTTGGTTTTGAAATACAAAAAAAGCGCGTTTTGATGCTTTTTCTTCTGCTTTCTTTTTTGAAGTTGCTCTGCCTTTAGAGACTATTTTATCGTTTATAGATAGTTTTACAGAAAAATGACGAATATTATCGTTACCAGTATCTTCGTAAACATTATAATCGAAAGTCTTTTTTTCTTTTTGACACCATTCAATTAATAAAGATTTATAGCTAATAACTTTTCCTTCAAGTTGCTCTATATCCACAAAAGGTGTAATAACACGTTTGTAAATAAATTTCTCGCAAGCTTTATAGTTGCCATCTAAGTAAATGGCTCCTACTAAAGATTCGAATAAATTACCATGAATATTATCGCCAAATTGCCCTTTCGGAATTTTGCTTTCTACAAGGTTTATAAGTTTTAAATCGCGTCCTAGTTCGTTTAAATGCTCTCTACTTACTATTTTAGAGCGCATTTTAGTTAAATAACCTTCGTCTCCACTAGGGACTTCTATATATAGATGATGAGCAATTATAGAACTTAGCATAGCATCTCCTAAAAACTCTAAACGCTCATAATTTATAATATGACCATTATCGTTTTTAATATTCATAGAACGATGTGTAAACGCTGTTTTAAAGTGTTTAATCGTTTTTGGCTTGTAGCCTATAATTTCTGAAATGGTTGTAAAGAATTCTCCTTTTTCTTTTTTAGATTTTGAGAATATGTTTCGAATTCTTTTCATTAAAGTTTTAATCTAACTTTTTAAATAATACACAAGCATTATGTCCGCCAAAACCAAAAGTATTACTCATCGCGACTTTAATTTCGCGCTTTTGTGGATGGTTAAGCGTTAAGTTTAGATTAGGATCAATTCTTTCGTCAATAGTATTATGATTAATTGTTGGAGGCACAATACCATGTTCCATTGCTAAAATACAAGCAATAGATTCAATAGCACCAGCAGCACCCAATAAGTGACCAGTCATTGATTTTGTAGAATTAATATTGATGTTTTTAGCATGATCGCCAAAAACCATTGAAATTGCTTTAAGTTCGGCAACATCACCAAGCGGTGTCGATGTTCCGTGTGTGTTAATGTGATCTACATCTTCGGGTTTTAAACCAGCGTTTTCTAAACAGTTTTTCATAACTGCAATAACACCTATTCCTTCAGGATGTGGAGCTGTCATATGGTACGCGTCGCTAGACATTCCTCCACCTAATACTTCAGCATAAATTTTTGCTCCTCTTGCTTTTGCATGTTCGTATTCTTCAAGAATAATTGCTCCTGCACCTTCACCTAAAACAAAACCATCTCTAGTTCCATCAAAAGGCCTTGAGGCTGTTTTTGGGCTTTCATTTCTTGTTGATAATGCGTGCATAGCGTTAAAGCCACCCATTCCAGCAATAGTTACAGCGGCTTCACTTCCTCCTGTAACAATAACATCGCATTGTCCTAAACGAATATAATTTAAAGCATCTATCATTGCGTTAGCAGATGATGCGCAAGCAGATACAGTTGTATAATTAGGTCCCATAAATCCATTTTTAATAGATATGTTTCCTGGTGCAATATCTGCAATCATTTTTGGGATAAAGAAAGGATTAAACCTTGGTGTTCCATCTCCAGCGGCAAAGTTTAGCACTTCGTTCTGGAAGGTTTCCAAGCCTCCAATTCCTGCTCCCCAAATAACACCAACTCTTAATTTGTTGATGGTGTCTAAATTTAGGTTCGAGTCCGCAATAGCCTCATCAGATGCGACCATTGCGTACTGCGTGAACCTGTCCATTTTTCGCGCCTCTTTTCTATCTAGAAAATCGGTGGCGACAAAGTTTTTTAACTCACAAGCGAATTTTGTTTTAAACTTTTCAGTATCAAAATACGTAATAGGTGCGGCACCACTTTCACCTTTTAAGAGGGCGTTCCAATATTCATCTTTGGTATTCCCAATAGGTGTAAGTGCTCCAAGACCTGTAACTACAACTCGCTTTAGTTCCATAAATATTAGTGCTTATTTTGCAGCTTCAATGTATGATACAGCTTGACCAACTGTTGCAATGTTTTCTGCTTGATCGTCTGGAATCTGGATATCGAATTCTTTTTCGAATTCCATAATTAATTCAACTGTGTCTAATGAATCTGCTCCTAGGTCGTTCGTGAAGCTAGCTTCAGTTACAACTTCGTTTTCATCAACACCTAATTTGTCTACGATTATCGCTTTTACTCTTGATGCAATGTCTGACATAATTTTAATTTTTTTTAGTTTTAATTAAGAGGCAAAAATAAAAAACTTTATTTTAAAACTCATCTTTCTATTAAAAAAGACTTCGAAAGTTAATAATTTATTTCGAGGAATTTCTGTTTTAGCCCTTAATTGTTAATAATTATTCTTTTTTTTGTTTGAAGATTTAACATTGAATTCTAGAAAATGAAACGTGTAGTAATTTTTGCGTCCGGAAGCGGAAGTAATGCTGAAAATTTAATAAGGTTTTTTCAAAATAGCGACAATGCGTCTGTTATTCAGGTATTAACTAACAATCCTCGTGCCAAAGTTTTGGACCGATGTAACAAACTGAAAATTAGCGCATTGTCATTCAATAAAATAGCATTTATTGAAACAGAGGATGTGCTTAATATACTGAAATCTGCAAATCCAGACCTCATAGTTCTTGCTGGTTTTCTTTGGAAATTCCCAGAGAACATCCTGAAGCATTTTCCTAATAAAGTCATAAATGTGCATCCTGCTTTGCTGCCCAAATTTGGAGGAAAAGGTATGTATGGAATGAATGTTCATGAAGCTGTAATTGCTAAAAAAGAAATTGAAACTGGCATAACAATTCACTACGTAAATGAGCATTATGATGATGGAGCAGTCATTTTTCAAGCAAAATGTAAGGTTTTAGCTACGGATGATGCAGAAGATGTGGCGAGTAAGATTCATGAATTGGAGATGGAATATTTTCCTAAAGTGGTTGAAAAACTATTATCATGACAGAAATTATAGATCTAAGTCAGGATATTTATGAAGGCATGCCTGTTTATAAGGATTTGCCGGAAGTAAAAATGTCTGTTCACAACACGCATGAAGAATGGAATGACGAATTGGATTCTAAAACTAGAACACCTGCTGTGCATAAACTTGAATTAGGGGAGCATACAGGAATATGGCTAAACAATATAAAGGCCAGTCGATAGATACGATGCCTTTGAGCATGTTTTATACAGAAGGGATCTGTCTTGATTTTTCTAATAAAGGTTTTCAAGAGTTAATAGGTGTGGATGATATTGTTAACGCTTGTAAAAAACAAAACATAACCATTAAAGAAAAAGATACAGTCTTATTATATACTAACCATTATAAAAATGCCTTTGGAATAAAGGCCCAGGTATTACAACAGATGCAGCGAGATGGTTAGGAAATAAGGGAATATCAGCTTTTGGAGTAGAAACGATGTCTCCAGGTGTTCCAGGGATATCTAATAAATAAGTACATTATATTTGTGGAGCGCTTAATTTTACACATTATGAGAATATGATTAATTTAAATCAGTTAATTGGTCGTGGGAGGTTTCGCTTTATAGCTTTTCCTCTTAAAATAAAAGGAGGAACAGGTTCACCTGTTCGTGCAGTTGCTATTTTTGAATAGTTTAGATAATACTAAAATGAGTAAAAATAAAAAATATTATACCGTCTGGAAAGGACATAAAACAGGCGTTTTTAAATCTTGGAAAGACTGTAAAACACAAATAAAAAACTACGAAGGTGCGCAGTATAAATCTTTCGCTACTGAAGATGCTGCCAATGAGGCTTTAAACGGAAACTATTTCGATTTTATAGGAAAAAATAAAAACTTTAAAACAGAATTGTCTGCAGAGCAGCTTAAGAAAATAGGTAAACCCAATTATAATTCTATTGCTGTAGATGCTGCTTCTAGTGGGAATCCTGGTATTATGGAATACCGTGGAGTTGATACGAAATCGAAAAAACAACTTTTTATTCAAGGTCCATTTGCACAAGGCACTAATAATATTGGTGAGTTTTTAGCATTGGTTCATGGTTTAAGCTTTCTTAAAAAGCACGATAGCGATCGCATTTTATACACAGATTCTAGAACAGCTATGAGTTGGGTTCGTAAAAAAACATGCAATTCTAAATTACAACGTACTGCTAAAAATAAACCT
This sequence comes from Lacinutrix sp. Bg11-31, assembly GCF_002831665.1. NCBI lineage: Bacteria > Pseudomonadati > Bacteroidota > Flavobacteriia > Flavobacteriales > Flavobacteriaceae > Lacinutrix > Lacinutrix sp. Bg11-31. The sequence continues at coordinate 2,769,429 of NZ_CP025118.1, read as the reverse complement.
GTTTATGATTTAGTAGACAGAGCAGTGATTTGGTTAAAAGAAAATAACTACAAGACTACTATTGTAAAATGGGAAACTAAAGCTTGGGGAGAAATACCTGCAGATTTTGGTAGGAAGTAAATAGTCGTATTTTTTTTTAAAATTTTTAAAATCTACTTTGTATACACTATTACAATAGATTAAAAATAATTTTTATTCAACTTTATTCCGAAAGTAAATAGTAAAAACAGCGACTAAAAAACCTATATTTGCACTTTAATTTTAAGAACGCTTTATGAGCAAATTAGTAATAGTTGGTACGGTAGCTTTTGATGCTATTGAGACACCATTTGGTAAAACCGATAAAATTCTTGGTGGAGCAGCAACCTATATTGGTTTATCTGCATCAAATTTTGATAATGTAGACTCTGCTGCAGTATCTGTAGTTGGAGGCGATTTTCCGCAAGAATATTTAGACCTTTTAACCGATAGGAAAATAGATATTGAAGGTATAGAAATTGTAAAAGATGGTAAAACTTTCTTTTGGAGTGGAAAATACCATAACGATATGAATTCTCGAGATACCTTAGCTACAGAGCTAAACGTGCTAGAGCATTTTACACCTGTAGTACCAGAAACGTATAGGGATGCGGATATTGTAATGCTTGGAAATTTACATCCATTAACACAACAAAGTGTTCTGGATCAAATGTCTAAAAAACCTAAATTGGCTATTTTAGATACCATGAATTTCTGGATGGATATTGCTATGGATGATTTAAAAGTAGTATTAAAAAACGTTGATGTTATTACCATAAACGATGAAGAAGCTCGTCAATTATCTGGAGAATACTCTTTAGTGAGTGCTGCAAAGAAAATTCACGAAATGGGACCAAAATATGTAGTTATTAAAAAAGGAGAGCATGGTGCTTTACTATTTAATAAAGGCGATATGTTTTACGCGCCAGCTTTACCTTTAGCAGAAGTCTTTGATCCAACAGGAGCTGGAGACACTTTTGCAGGTGGTTTTTCTGGATATCTTGCTAAAACAGGAAACATATCTTTTGAGAATATGAAAAACGCAGTAATATACGGTTCTGCTCTTGCATCCTTTTGCGTAGAGAAGTTTGGCACAGAACGTATGCTAACTTTAACGGATGAAGAAATCTTCGAGCGCTTACAGCAATTCAAGGATTTAACGCAATTCGAAATAGAATTAAAATAAAATTAAAACGCGCTCAAAACTGAGTGCGTTTTTTATTTCATATAAATTTAGTAAACATTATTATTTACAATATTTTTGTAATTAACACACAACTCTCAACAACACAACAACAATGAGTGATGCTTTAAAACACGAATGCGGAATTGCGCACATTAGGCTTTTAAAACCATTAGAATTCTACAAAGAAAAATACGGAAGTGCTTTTTACGGAGTGAATAAAATGTATTTACTGATGGAAAAACAGCACAATCGTGGACAAGATGGTGCAGGATTTGCAAGTATTAAATTAGATACTAAACCAGGAGAACGTTATATAAGTCGCGTGCGCTCTATTGAGCAACAGCCAATTCAAGATATTTTTGCGCAAATTAACGAGCGTATTAATAATGAATTAGAAGCGCACCCAGAATACAACGATAGCGTAGCGCTTCAAAAACAACATATTCCATATATTGGCGAAGTGCTTTTAGGTCATGTACGTTATGGAACGTTTGGTAAAAATAGTGTAGAGAGTGTGCATCCATTTTTACGTCAAAATAACTGGCAACATAGAAACTTAATACTTGCAGGTAACTTTAACATGACCAATGTAAAAGAGCTGTTTAGTAGTTTAGTCGAGCTTGGGCAACACCCAAAGGAATATACCGATACTATTACCATTATGGAGAAAATAGGACATTTTCTTGATGATGCTGTTAGTAAAATTTATAAAAAATTAAAAAAAGAAGGTTATAAAAAAAGTGAATGCTCACCATTAATTGCAGAGCGATTAAATGTTGCTAAAATACTTAAAAGAGCCGCAAAAAACTGGGATGGTGGTTATGCAATGGCAGGAATGTTAGGTCATGGAGATTCTTTTGTTTTACGAGATCCTTCTGGTATTCGCCCAGCTTATTATTATAAGGATGATGAGGTTGTTGTTGTCGCTTCAGAACGTCCAGTTATTCAAACAGTATTTAATGTTGAGTTTGATGATGTTAAGGAATTAGACCCAGGTCACGCCATTATTACTAAGAAATCTGGCGAAGTTGCTATTACGAAAATTCTAGAGCCTTTAGAGCGTAAAGCTTGCTCTTTTGAGCGTGTTTATTTCTCACGTGGTAGTGATGCAGAAATTTACCAAGAACGAAAAATGCTTGGAAGGTTATTAATGCCAGAAGTTTTAAAAGCCATTGGAAACGATACAGCAAACTCTGTGTTTTCTTATATTCCTAATACAGCTGAAACTTCTTTCTTTGGAATGATTGAAACTGTTGAAGAGCATCTAAACGAGCGTAAAACGCAAGCCATATTAAATGGTGATGGAAAGTTAACAAAACAACAGGTTATTGATATTTTAAAAGAAAGACCTCGTATCGAAAAAATAGCCATCAAAGATGTAAAACTAAGAACATTTATTACAGAAGATAGTAGTCGAGATGATTTAGTTGCTCATGTTTACGATGTTACATATGGTGTAATTAAACCAACAGACAATCTTGTTATTATAGACGATAGTATTGTTCGTGGTACAACGTTAAAGAAGAGTATTATTAAAATGATGGATAGATTGCATCCTAAAAAAATAGTAGTTGTTTCTTCTGCACCACAAATACGCTTTCCAGATTGCTATGGTATTGATATGGCAAATTTAGAAACACTGGTTGCTTTTAACGCTGCTTTAGAACTATTAAAGGATAATAATAAATACGATTTAGTAGAAACTGTTTACCATAAATGTAAAGCACAAGAAAACTTAGCAGATAAAGATGTAAAGAACTTTGTAAATGAAATTTACGATCAATTTACACCAGAAGAAATTTCAGCAAAAATATCTCAGCTTTTAAGTGACGAGTCTGTGAGTGCAGAAGTAGAAATTATTTTCCAGTCTGTAGAGAATCTTCATAAAGCATGTCCTAAAAATTTAGGAGACTGGTATTTTACAGGAGATTATCCAACAGTAGGAGGAAATCGAGTAGTTAATAGAGCGTTTATTAACTTTTTCGAAGGCAATAAAGAGCGTGCTTATTAAGCGCTTATTTCACTTTAACTAAAATAGTTGCTTTTAATCTGAAAGATTTCCTAGCTAACTATCTTTAATATACATTTATATTACCATAACATAAGTAGGTTAAGTTCATGGTAGATTTGGGGCAAAAAAGTCGAACTCTCGTTCGGCTTTTTTCATGATTTATTGTTTATTTTATAGAAGTAGCGCTTTATATAGTTGAATATCAATTTATTCGAGAGTATCGACCAAGTGTAATTCAGCAGATATATTTACCATTTATCTAAAAAAATATTTTTATTAAAAACACTTCGTTATATTTGAGCTTACCATAACATAAGTAGGTTAAGTTCATGGTAGATTTGGGGCAAAAAAGGTGAACTCTCGTTCACCTTTTTTATTTGAAAAAAAATGAGATTCTCTAATATTTACAGATTCATTTTTAAATCAAAAAAAGCTGCTCTTGGAACAGAACTGCTTTTAAATAATTATTGGACTCTCAGTCTAATGAGGCACTAGTATCTCTAACCAACTAAAATAACCTAAAACTTATAACTAATACCTGTATAAACTCCAATAATATATGGTTTAAAATTACCTGAGGTTTCATTGTAAGCATTAATTTGATACTTGAAAGTAGGTTCTAAATTTAATTTAATAGCATCACTAAACTTGTAATCTATACCTATTCCAACATTTGCACTAAAGCTTACATTATTAATATTATTAGCCTCACCAATTTTTGTTTTTCTATTATCTACTTCGGTTACAACCTCGTTATCATTTAAAATGAATGTACTAAATCCGCTAATTAAATTTAATCCAAAACGGTTTCTTACAACTGCATATTCAAGTTCTAAAGGCACTTCTAGATAACTTAATCGCTGACTTAAAGATGAGGTTGTTATGTCGTTTATAAAACTAACTTGTTGAATAGAGATGCTATTAGAGCTTATAACAGAGGTGTTTAATGCTTGAGAAGTTGGTGTAAAATTTATATTACGCAAAGAGGAACTACTAGATGTACTAGCTACATTTTCGTATACAATTACGTTTGCTGTATCATAACTTAAGTTTAATTTATTAATTCCAGAACGTATTTTTAATTTGTTGTTTAAAGCATAACTTACATTAATACCATAACTAGTATTAATCTCTCCATTTTTAGGGTTGTCAATAAATTGATCGTGAATGTGAGAACCTTTGCCAAGAGTATTATAGTAAACAGGTGCAACATTTGTGTTTACCGACCACCTGTTTACTTTTTCTTCTTCTTCCTCATCAAGATCTTCATTCTTGGCAAGAGCCTCTTCGATAGTGTTAGACGAGTTTGCGCTGTCTGGTTCTATCAGTTTTTCTTCTTCTTCCTTTTCTTTTTCAATATTTGTTGTTGCAACAGTTTTATTAGGTGCTGCAATACTGTTATCTAAAACATCTAATGCTTTCGTATTTTTTTTAGTATCAGCAACAGTAGTAGTAGCAATTTTGTTTTCAGAATTATTGCTATTAGAAATTGTATTATTGGTTATTGTACTACTGTTAAGCGCATTGTTATTTCTAGTATTTATAGAACTAGCCTGCTCATGCTTTTTTAAATTGTTCGCAGTATTTAAAGCATTTTCTTTTCCTAAATTAATAATAACATTATTACTATTAGAGTTGTTATTCTGGTTAGTTAAATAAGTATTAGAATTTTTATTATTTTCTTTTGAATAGCCTTGTGTATAAGGAGATTTTGAACTTAAATTATTAACGTTAGTTTTTGTTTCTTTTGAGTTCTTATTACTTTTTGAATCATTTTCACTTGTAACAATTACTGTGTTATTTATTGATTGGTTTTCGTTGTTAATATTATTTTTTTTATTGTCTGAAATCTTTTTGTTTTTAGTTGTAACAGTGTTAGAAGAATTAGTAGGGTTTTCGCTTATGGAGCTGTTATTAGCATCTGTAACAATAGTATTACTATTTTCGGTGTTCTCGTTATTAAAAACTAAGTTTCCTACGGTAAATAGCAAAACTAATGCAGCAGCAATACCTGTAAAACGCAACCAAAAAGGTAAAACTGTTTTACTCTTTTCTTTTGGGTGTTCCATTTTATCTTGAATTCCAGTCCAAACATTAGCACTTGGTTTAGCTTCAAAATCCTTAAACTTTTCTTGAAAAAGCCTATCTATATGTTTTTTATCACTCATCATTATAATGATTGGGAATTTAATTCCATTTTATATTCAGTTATTTTATCTTTTAAAGTATGTCTAGCTCTTGCGAGATTAGACTTTGATGTACCTGTTGTTATTTTAAGCATTTCGGCTATATCTCTATGTGAATAACCATCCATTACATAAAGGTTAAAAACCAAACGGTAACGATCTGGTAATTCTTGAATTATTTGTAATAGGTAATCTATCGAAATATCATCTTCATCCTCTACTATAATAGCTTCATCTTTAATTAAATCTTCGTTTACAATATCAAAAACACCTTGTGTTCTATAACACTGCAATGCGGTATTTATAGTAACTCGTTTTAACCAGCCTTCAAAAGAACCTTTATTTTTATACTGTCCTATTTTTTTAAAAATAGTTATAAATGCATCTTGCAAATTATCTTCTGCTTCGGCATAGTTTCGTGAATACTTCAAGCATACAGAAAACAATTTGCTTGAAAAGAGCTTATATAGTTCACTTTGTGCTTTGGTATCATTAATCTTACAATTATGTATGAGTTGGTCTAAGCTCAAATTTAATTCAAGTGTTAGTTAATAATTTATTCTGTTACAGGTACTTCAATTGTTAAGTAAACGTCTTCATTTGTAGCACTTTCAGTATTTATACCTTGCCAAAACTTAAAAACATATGAGCCCAATTCTGTTGGTCTAAAATTAAATGATGTTTCTTCTTCTGTTATTGTTTCTTGGCAATCACTACTAGCAGGATATACGTCGCTCACAATTGCAACTGTACTTTGATTTGCATTAACAACATAATAAATATCTTTAAAAAGATGACAAGAGGTAGGTTTGTTATATGTTAAATAAATAGTATAAGTTTGATTTTTTATAAACTCATCAGGCATACTAACACTTTCAATAGGTAGAAATTCAGTATAAGAACGAGGAGTATCATCACTGACAGAGCAAGAAAGTACAGAAATTAATAATAAGAATATTAATGTTTTTTTCATTTTTAAATTTTGTGTTCTAATACGTGTATTTCCTTATAGATGCAAAAATGATTAAAAGGTTGCGTCTAAAAATAAAAAATCCCGAAAAAAATCGGGATTTATAATTTATAGCAAAATTAGAGAGGTCATTATTTAGATTCCATATCCTCTTTAATCGCTTGTTTTATTTTTTGTTCAAGTTCCTCAAAAAGTTCTGGATTGTCTTTTATTATTGCTTTTACAGCATCTCGACCTTGCCCTAATTTAGTATCTCCATAACTAAACCAAGAACCAGCTTTTTTAACAATTTCTTTTTCTACAGCTACATCTAAAATTTCACCTACTTTACTAATACCTTCTCCATACATAATATCGAATTCGGCCAATTTAAAAGGAGGAGCGACTTTGTTTTTAACCACTTTAACTCTTGTTTTGTTACCAAGAACAGCGCCATCTGTGTTTTTTATTTGAGTAGAGCGTCTAATATCTAAACGTACAGAAGCATAAAATTTTAATGCATTACCACCAGTTGTAGTTTCTGGATTTCCAAACATTACCCCAATTTTTTCACGTAATTGGTTAATAAAAATCACCGTACAATTTGTTTTACTAATAGAACCGGTTAACTTTCTTAGTGCTTGCGACATTAAACGTGCATGAAGTCCCATTTTACTGTCACCCATTTCACCTTCAATTTCACTTTTTGGTGTCAATGCAGCTACAGAATCTATTACTACAATATCAATAGCACCAGATCTAATTAAATTATCTGTAATTTCTAAAGCTTGTTCACCGTTATCTGGTTGGGAAATAATTAAATTATCTATATCTACACCAAGTTTTTCTGCATAAAAACGATCGAAAGCATGTTCTGCATCAATAAATGCTGCAATACCTCCTGCTTTTTGGGCTTCGGCAATAGCATGTAATGTTAAAGTTGTTTTACCAGAAGATTCTGGTCCATATATTTCAATAACTCGTCCTCTTGGGTAACCACCAACTCCTAAAGCAATATCCAAACCTAACGAACCAGAAGGTATAGCCTCAATATCTACAATTGCAGCGTCACTCATTTTCATTACTGTTCCTTTTCCGTATGCTTTGTCTAATTTATCTAAAGTCAGCTTTAATGCCTTTAGTTTCGCTTCTTTTTCACTGCTCATAGTATCTTTTTTTACTGTTAGTCGTGCTAAAATACTACTTTTTTAATCTTTTTTTTGATTTCTCACGCAACCTTTTAAACATTTCTGCATCTACTAATAAAGGTGGGAAAGTTTTAGCTATGAAAAAGAAAAATTAACCGCATTTTTTAAGAGTTCATGTTTAATTTTAAAAGTGTAACAACATGAAATATTTAAAAAAAGTATTAACATCAAATGCATTAGGTGTTTCAGTCTCTGTTTTAGTAAACAGTAGCTGTAAAGCCGATGGAGGTTAGCTCGTTTATTTTTTTAGAAATAAAAAATTAATAACGAGTTAGTCTATTAAAAGTCCTTTGCAGAGCGCAAAGGACTTTTTTTGATTTATATTTTAAAGCATCGCGTAAAAGATAAATCATCCCAATTTTAGATTGGGATCTTATTAAACAACCCAATTGTAACAATTATTTACTAGAAGTATTATTTTGGTCCTTGCCACTTTAATTTAAAATAATACCTTTGTAGTTATAACCCTAAAACACTTCCTTTTTGGAAGTTAAATAGGAATTCTTTAACCTTAAAAACTTAGTATAGCATGCAACTGTACAACAAATTAAGCGCCAAAGAAAGAGCAGAGCTTATAGAAAAAGCTGGAAAAGACCGTTTAACATTATCGTTTTACGTTTACGCTCAAATTGGCAACACACAACAATTACGCGACAATTTATTTATTAAATGGGACAGTTTAGACGTTTTAGGACGTATTTACGTAGCTCAGGAAGGAGTAAATGCACAATTATCTCTACCTGCAGATAGTTTTGAAGCGTTTAAAAATCACTTAGATAGCATAGACTTTTTAAATGGAATCCGTTTAAATATAGCAGTTGAACAAGATAACATGTCTTTTTTAAAGCTAAAAGTAAAAGTAAGAGACAAAATTGTTGCCGATGGTTTAAATGATGAGACCTTCGATGTTACAAACAAAGGAGTACATCTTTCTGCTAAAGATTTTAATGCTATGCTTGCAAACCCTAATACGGTTTGTGTAGATATGCGAAATCATTATGAAAGTGAAATTGGTCATTTTGATGGAGCAGTTACGCCAGATGTAGATACGTTTCGAGAAAGTTTAGATATTATTGAAGCCGATTTACGCGAACATAAAGAAGAAAAAAATCTTTTAATGTATTGCACAGGTGGAATTCGTTGCGAAAAAGCTAGTGCATATTACAAACACAAAGGTTTTAAAAACGTATACCAATTAGAAGGTGGAATTATAGAATACACAAGGCAAGTAAATGCTGAAGGGATAGACAATAAATTTATTGGTAAAAATTTTGTTTTCGACGATAGACGTGCCGAAAAAATTAGTGAGGATGTAATTGCAAAATGTCATCAATGTGGAGATGCTTTCGATATACATACAAACTGTGCTAACGATGCTTGTCATTTACTTTTTCTTCAATGCGATGCTTGTAAAGAAGAAATGAATAACTGCTGTTCAACCACATGTCAAGAAATCCATGCTTTACCATTTGAAGCTCAAAAAGAATTAAGAAAAGGACAAGGGAATAGTAACGACATCTTTAAAAAAGGTAGAGCAGATCATTTGCCGTATAAAAAGGATTTACGAAATATTTTTGAGACATTTAAGAAAGATTAATTCAATTTTTAGCGTCTGTATTGAGTCTATTTCACAATTGCTTTTTTTATAAAAGCTATTTATAAGTTAAATCACTTCCGAGTAAATCCATCTTCCCTTTTTCAAGGGAAAATGGATTTATATTTTTTTAGCTGAATTTGGAAGGGTTTATTTCTTAGCTTTTTTTATATTTCAAAGTCATAATAATAATCTTATCTTTACCGTTAGATTTTATTTTAAGCTAAAAAGCACAATACTTAAGCAAAAAATAAAATAATATTAATCGTCTTCTGATGCTTAATCTAGTTATTTAAACCGGATAAAGCATTCAGAATCAATATATCTACACATATGGCTTGCGCTAGTTGCACAACTAAAGACGGCTCACCAAAAGGCTGCAAAAATAATGGTACTTGTGGTACAGACAGTTGTAATAAGTTAACCGTTTTCGATTGGTTAGCAAATATGTCTTTACCAAACGGAGAAAAACCTTTCGATTTTGTTGAGGTTCGTTTTAAAAACGGAAGAAAACACTACTATAAAAACACAGAAAATTTAACGTTAGCAATAGGAGATATTGTTGCTACACAAGCACAATCTGGTCACGATATTGGTATGGCAACCTTAACAGGTGAGTTAGTTCGCGTACAAATGAAACGCAAAAAAATTAACGAAAAACCAGAAGACGTTTTAAAAATATACAGAAAAGCATCTCAAAAAGATATAGATATTTGGAGCGAAGCACGCGATAAAGAAGAACCAATGAAGGTTCGTGCAAGGCAATACGCTATCGACTTAAAGCTTCATATGAAGATTTCTGATATTGAATTTCAAGGTGATGCAAGTAAAGCAACGTTTTATTACACAGCCGAAGAGCGCGTAGATTTTAGAGATTTAATTAAAGTATTTGCTCGCGAATTTAGAACGCGAATAGAAATGAAACAAGTTGGCTTTAGACAAGAAGCATCAAGACTTGGTGGTATAGGTTCTTGTGGTCGCGAGTTATGTTGTTCTACTTGGTTAACAGATTTTAGATCTGTAAGTACAAGTGCTGCACGTTACCAACAACTATCTTTAAATCCACAAAAGTTAGCAGGACAATGCGGTAAGTTAAAATGCTGTTTAAATTACGAGTTAGATTCTTATCAAGATGCTTTAAAAGCATTCCCAAAAACAGACACCAAACTATACACGCAAAAAGGAACTGCAGTTTGCCAGAAAACAGATATTTTTCAAGGACATATGTGGTATGCATATGAAGGTGAGTGGATGAACTGGCACAAAATTACTACAGACCAAGCTAGGGAAATTATTGAATTAAACAAGAGTAAAGAAAAAATTGCTAGCCTTGAAGAATATGCTTTAGAGCTAGTAGAAGAGGTGAAAGTTGAATTCGAAAACGTTGTTGGTCAAGATAGTTTAACACGTTTCGATAGTCCAAAAGGCAATAAAAAACGTAACAACAATAAGAATCGTAATCGTAATAAGAAACCCGCTTCAAATAACAATACAAATAAAAAGCCTGAAAACACTCAACAGAGTGGGCAACAAAATAAGCCTAAACCTAAACCTAAACCTAAACCGAGACAAAAACCAAGGCCAAGACCTCAAGATAAGTCTCAAAACAAGCCTCAAAACAATGCAAATGATGCAAAGTAAATTGTTTTATTGTTTTTTATTATTAAGTTTAATTCTAGTGTCTTGTGACTCTAAAAGTGTTTTCGATAATTATGAAACTGTTCCAGAAGTATGGAATAAAGATAAAACTATAAGCTTTAAAGTTAGTCCACCAGACTCAACCAAAGCCTACAATCTGTTTGTTAATTTGCGTAATACTAATGCCTATAAATTCAATAATCTTTTTTTAATTGTTGAAATGAATTTCCCTCACGGAAAAAGAATTGTAGACACATTAGAATACAAAATGGCAAAGCCAAATGGTGAGTTTTTAGGTACAGGACTATCTAGTGTTAAAGAGAATAAATTGTGGTATAAAGAAGGTGTTGTATTTAGCGAAAGTGGAGAGTACACAGTAAACATAAAGCACGCTATGCGTGAAAATGGAGAGGTTAATGGTATTGCTAATTTGGAAGGCGTTACAGATATTGGCTTTAGAATAGAAAAAACAGAATAAAACAAAGGCTTCTAACGTTTTATTTTAGACTAAACGTAATCAAGCACATTATAACTTTAAATACTTTAGGCACTTATTTAAATGGCAAAGACAAAAACAAAACAAACACAGGATCATCAAGGCTTCGAAAAATACGTTCGTTGGTTTTGGATGATTTTTTTAGGCGGAATTCTTGCTGTCGCATTATTATTTTTATTAGCATCTTGGAGTGTCTTTGGTGAGTTACCAGATCACACACAATTAGAAAACCCTGAAACTAATTTAGCAACAGAAATTGTTTCTAGTGATGGTAAGACATTAGGTAAATTCTATTTCGATGATAATAGAACACCAGTAAAATATGAAGATTTATCGAAAAGCTTAGTTGATGCTTTGATAGCAACTGAAGATGCACGTTTTCACGAACATTCTGGTATCGATGCTAGAGGAACATTAAGAGCTATTGTTTATCTTGGCTCCAAAGGAGGAGCAAGTACTGTTTCTCAACAATTATCTAGACAATTGTTTGTAGGTGTAGCATCAAAAAACATTATCGAAAGAATTATTCAAAAAACCCAAGAGTGGGTAATAACGACAAAATTAGAACGTCAGTATACCAAAGAAGAAATTATCACTCAATATTTCAATATTTACGATTTTGGAAATAATGGAGATGGTATTCGTTCGGCTTCAAACATTTATTTTGATAGAGAACCAAATGAGTTAAGTATTAAAGAAGCTGCGATGTTGGTTGGGATGTTTAAAAATTCTTCATTATACAATCCAAGAAGAAATCCAGTTGGAGTAAAAAACAGAAGAAATGTTGTGTTATCACAAATGTATAAATACAACTATATAACAGAAACAGAGAAAGATTCACTTCAAAAAACAGAATTAGATTTACGTTATTCTCCACAATCACACAGAGATGGTACAGCTACCTATTTTAGAGAGTACTTAAGAAGTTGGATGAAAAATTGGACAAGTGATAAAGCAAATAAAAAGCCAGATGGCACAAAGTTCAATATTAATAGTGATGGTTTAAAAGTATTTGTAACCATAGATTCACGCATGCAGAAATATGCTGAGTTAGCTGTTGGTAGGCATATGCCAAGGTTACAGGCAGAGTTTTTTAATCAAAATACACCTAAAAGGAATAAAACTGCACCTTTTTTAGATTTAGATGATTCTGAAATTGATAATCTAATGAAAAACGCTATGAGACGTGGTGAACGTTGGAGAATACTTAAAAAAGAAGGAAAGAATAATAAAGAAATAGAAGCATCATTTGAGAAGCCTACAAAAATGACAGTTTTTAAATGGGTTGATGGTAAGGCTAGTGAAGTAGATACTATTATGAAACCTATAGATTCTATGCGTTATTATAAATCTTTCTTACGTACAGGAATGATGAGTATGGATCCACAAACTGGACATGTAAAAGCTTGGGTTGGTGGTATGAATTATAGACACTTTCAATACGATATGGTAAAACAAGGTAAACGACAAGTTGGTTCTACTTTTAAGCCCTTTGTTTACGCTACTGCAATAGACCAATTACACATGTCTCCTTGCGATAAATTGCCATTATCTCAAATAACAATTGAAGCTAATAAATATGGTAACCCAGAACCTTGGTCGCCAGAAAACGATGGAGGTGGTTATGGTGGAGAAAAAACACTTAAAGATGCATTAGCAAATTCTGTTAATACTGTTACAGCGCGATTAATGGATAAGGTTGGACCACAGCCAGTAGCAGATTTAGCAAGACGTTTAGGTATTACTTCAGAAATACCAGAAGTGCCTTCTATTGCGTTAGGAACACCAGATATTAGTGTTTACGAAATGGTTGGTGCATATTCTGCTTTTGCAAATCAAGGTGTGTATACTAAACCAGTAATGATTGAGCGCATAGAAGACAAAAACGGAACTGTTTTATATCAATTTACTCCAGAAACTAAAGATGTATTAAGTGCAGAATCTGCTTATGTTACCGTTAAATTAATGGAAGGTGTTGTACAATCTGGTTCAGGAAGTAGACTACGAGGGAAATGGAGAGGAAATCAAACCGTTTATAAAGAAATTATTACAGGTTACCCATATGAACTAAACAATCCAATTGCAGGAAAAACAGGAACCACACAAAACCAGAGTGATGGATGGTTTATGGGAATGGTACCAAACCTTGTTACTGGTGTTTGGGTTGGAGCAGAAGATAGAGCAGCACACTTTAAGAGTATAACTTATGGTCAAGGAGCAGCAATGGCATTACCTATATGGGGAATGTACATGAAAAGTTGCTACGAAGATGAAACTTTAAAAGTATCTAAAAAAGACTTCGAGAAACCTAAAGACTTATCTATAGAGGTTGATTGCGATAAATATCAAGAAGATAATCCAGATGGTGATAATGATACACCAACGGAAGAGACTCCTGATGGTTTGGAGTTATAAAATATACTAAGTAGCATTTAGATTAAAACAAAAAATTAGACATAAAGTAACATTTATATAAAATTTCACAAGCCATTCTTTAAAGAATGGCTTTTTTATTTCATAAATTTAAGCCACAATAAAAAATACAACAATGATTAACAAAAAAGTAAACTCGGTTAACGATGCTACAAAAGGCATAAGTGATAACATGACTTTTATGTTAGGTGGTTTTGGCCTTTCGGGAATACCAGAAAATGCAATAACAGCTTTAGTTAAAAGTGGAGTAAAAGGACTTACATGTATTTCTAATAATGCAGGTGTGGACGATTTTGGCTTAGGTTTATTATTACACCAAAAGCAGATTAAAAAAATGGTGTCTTCTTACGTTGGTGAGAATGATGAGTTTGAGAGGCAAATGCTTTCTGGAGAACTAGATGTAGAGTTAATACCACAAGGAACTTTGGCAGAACGTTGTCGTGCTGCACAGGCTGGTTTTCCAGCAATTTTTACACCTGCAGGTTATGGTACTGAAGTTGCCGAAGGTAAAGAAACAAGAGAATTCGATGGTAAAATGTATGTTTTAGAACATGCCTTTAAAGCCGACTTTGCTTTTGTTAAAGCTTGGAAAGGTGATGCAGCTGGAAACTTAGTGTTTAAAGGAACAGCAAGAAATTTTAATCCATGCATGGCAGGAGCAGCAAAAATTACAGTTGCTGAGGTTGAAGAATTAGTGCCTGTTGGCGAATTAGATCCTAATCAAATTCATATTCCAGGTATTTTTGTACAACGTATTTTTCAGGGTGAAAAATATGAGAAGAGAATTGAGCAACGAACGGTTAGAACAAGAGAGTAATTGTCATTCCTGCTAAGGTAGGAATCCGCAAATTAATAAAAATTTAAAATAGATTCCTGCTTTCGCAGGAATGACAAAACTAAAAAGATGTTAGACAAAACAGGAATAGCAAAACGCATTGCAAAAGAGGTACAAGATGGTTACTACGTAAACTTAGGAATAGGTATTCCTACATTAGTAGCAAACTATGTGCGTGACGATATAGAAGTTGAATTTCAAAGTGAAAACGGAGTCCTTGGAATGGGGCCATTTCCTTTTGAAGGTGAGGAAGACGCAGATATTATTAACGCAGGAAAACAAACGATTACTACGCTTCCAGGTGCAAGTTTTTTTGATAGTGCAATGAGCTTTGCAATGATTCGTGGACAACACGTAGATTTAACCATTTTAGGAGCTATGGAAGTAGCTGAGAATGGGGATATAGCCAACTGGAAAATACCAGGAAAAATGGTTAAAGGAATGGGTGGAGCTATGGATTTAGTTGCAAGTGCAGAAAATATTATTGTTGCCATGATGCATACTAATAAAAGAGGAGAGTCTAAAATACTTAAAAACTGCTCTTTACCATTAACAGGTGTAGGTTGTGTTAAGAAAGTAGTAACTAATTTAGCTGTTTTAGAGGTTACAGATAAAGGTTTTAAACTTTTAGAACGCGCACCAGGAGTATCTGTTGAAGAAATTAAAAAAGCCACAGAAGGGACTTTAATTATAGAAGGTGATATTCCAGAAATGAGCTTATAGATAGGTGTTTTTTAGGTGAATTAATAATAGGGGAAGTTATAGGTTTACTTAATTTATATTAAAGCTGAAACCTGCTAAAAGAGTGAAAAAAGGTATTAAATGTTAAAATTTAATGCATTTTGTCGAATAATAACGCTTTTAAGCCGATTATCGTAAAATCTCACTTATATTAGCAATCCCAAATCTATCAAATTTTATAACCTCAAATGTACCATTAGCTTAAATGCTTTTGTTATGTAATTCTAGATTTACTTTGAAATTATTGTAAAGTCAAAATGATGATTTCAAAGTAGAAATAGTATAAACCCAAATCTATCATAAACAACCTACCTATGAATTCAGATTTATTTTTATTAAAGCAGTACCAAAAAATAAAGAACACATTTAAATTTCTTAGAAGTATGATGTACTTAACAAAAAAGGTATTTATGTTATAAACCTTTTGGTATAGCGTCTATCAATTTTTTAGTATACTCTTTTTTTGGAGCATTATAGATAACATCAGCATCATCCAACTCTTCTATTTTTCCTTTATTCATTACCAATAATTGGTCACTCATGTATTTTACTACTGCAAGATCGTGTGATATAAAAACATAGGTAAACCCAAAATTTTCTTTCAATTCATTTAACAAATTCAATACTTGTGCTTGTACAGAAATATCTAGCGCAGAAACAGATTCATCGCAAACAATTAATTTAGGTTGCAAAGCAACAGTTCGTGCTATACCTATTCGTTGACGCTGTCCTCCAGAAAACTCATGAGGATATCTGTTAAAATGTGAAGCCTCTAAACCAACGCGTTCTAGAATTTCTATTACTTTTTCTTGTCTTTCTGTTGCATTAGAAAATAGATTATGAACTTTCATGGGCTCCATTATTGCTTGCCCAACAGTTAGTCTTGGATTTAATGAAGAATAAGGATCTTGAAATATTATCTGAATGTCTTTTCTAAGGGCTTTTACTTGAGTAGAGTTTAGTTTTGTAATGTCATTACCTTTAAATAAAATAGTGCCAGCTGTTGGCCTGTCTAAAAGCAATATAGCGTTACCTAATGTCGATTTTCCACAACCAGATTCTCCTACAAGACCTAAAGTCTCTCCTTCATATAGTTTAAAACTTACATTGTTAACAGCTTTAAAGTTTTCGGCTTTAGAAAACAAACCAGATTTAGAGATGTATTCTTTTTCAAGATTAATAACTTCTAATAAAGGTGCTTGATTATATATTTTTTCGTGCTGAATTGCTCTCATTTCTGAAGTAATAACAGAATTATTAACAGCATCATTCATTACATCGCTAATGGTTGGTAGTCGTTTTAATCTTTTGGTTAGCGAAGGTCTCGCGCTTATTAGTGCTTTTGTGTAATTATGTTGTGGCGATTTAAAAATGGATTCAACTGTATTTTGCTCTACAATATTGCCTTTGTACATAACGAGCACGCGGTTTGCAATTTGAGAAATCAACGACAAATCATGAGTAATAAATATTATACTCATTTTAGTCTTTGTTTGTAACTCCTTTAATAAATCTACAATATCATTCTGCACTGTAACATCTAAAGCAGTCGTTGGTTCATCTGCAATTAATATTTGCGGTTTACATGCAATCGCCATTGCAATCATGACACGTTGTTTTTGTCCACCAGAAATTTCATGAGGATAAGAAGAATACACGCGTTCCGGTTCTGGTAGTTTTACTTTTTCAAAAAGTAAGAGCGTTTCTGCCTTAACTTCTTTTTTAGATAATTTAGTATGTTGAAACAATATTTCTTCTACTTGATTGCCGCATGTTGTTGAAGGATTTAAAGAACTCATAGGTTCTTGAAAAATCATTGCTATTTTCTGTCCTCTTATTTGCTGAAAAGCTTTCGATGTTATTTTAGTTAAATCATTGTCTTCAAAAATAATACTACCAGAAGTTATTTTTGAAATCTTCTTTGGAAGCAATCCTAAAATGGCTAAAGATGAAACCGATTTACCCGAGCCGGATTCTCCTACTATACCAAGTATCTCATTTGTGTTTAAATGATAAGATATATTATGGATGATTTCGTTTTCTTTTCTGTTGGAAAAAAAAGAAATAGATAAATTCTCTATAGCTAATAAATGGTTCATATTTTGTAAATGTAGGAATTCTAGTTGAAAAAATTACGGTTAAAACCGTACTCTAGGCCGAACGTTATTTTTTATTAAGTATTTTATCGAAATAAGAAAAATTACAAGTATAAATTTGGTATTATTTTAATATTTTTGTTATCTATTTGATAATAATACCATTAATTTTTTAAATAATTCATATGAAAAAAGCAATTACTTTATCAGTTTTATGTTTTCTATTTGCATTTAGTATGCAAGCGCAAAATTACGAAAGATGCGCAGCTATGGAAAACCTAGAGTACAGAAAAAACTTGGACCCAACCTTAGAAAATAGGATGGCAGAAATTGAAGCTTTCACACAACAGAGAGTCTTAGAGCAAGGAAACTCACAAAATAAAATATCAGGAAGTATTATAACAATTCCTGTTGTTGTTCATGTATTATATAGAAATGCTACAGAAAATATTAGTTTGGCACAAATACAGTCTCAATTAGATGTTTTAAATGAAGATTTTAGACGTACAAATCCAGACGCAGATAATTCATGGTCTCAAGCTGCAGATACTCAAATAGAGTTTTGCCTATCTACAGTAGATGCCAACGGAAATGCAACAACAGGAATTACAAGAAAGCAAACTACGCGTCAAGATTGGAATGCGAATGACGATGCTAAACGTGCGTCTTCTGGAGGAATAGATCCTTGGAACACAAGTGAATATCTTAATATGTGGGTTGTGCCAAAAATGACAACTGTATCTCAAGGGCAAACTATTAATCTTTTAGGTTACGCGCAATTTCCAGGAGGAGCAGCTGCTACAGATGGTATAATTATGATTTATAATGCCTTTGGTAGAACAGGAGCAGTTACTGCACCTTTTGATGGTGGTAGAACAACTACTCACGAAATTGGACACTATTTTAACCTACGCCATATTTGGGGAGATAGTAATTGTGGAAACGATTTTGTAAGCGATACACCAACACACCAAACATCTAATAGTGGTTGTCCTATAGGTCAAACATCTTGTTCGTCTACAGATATGCCACAAAATTATATGGATTACACAAACGATTCGTGTATGAACTTGTTTACTCAAGGACAAAAAACGAGAATGCGTGCAGTATTAGATGCTGGAGGAGCTAGACGTACTTTAGCATTATCAGATAAATGTGGAGCAGTTGCACAGCCAACTTGTACAGATGGTATTCAAAACGGAACAGAAACAGGAGTAGATTGTGGAGGTTCTTGTACACCATGTACTACAGGTCCTCAATATTGTGCATCGCAAGGAAATAGTGTAAGTGACGAGTATATTTCTAGAGTTAAAGTAGGAAGTATTGATAATGCTTCTGGAGCGCAATTGTATTCAGATTTTACAAGTATTTCAACTAACTTAACAAAAGGAACTTCAAGCACTATTACAATTACTCCAACATGGACAGGTTCTACATATGCTGAAGGTTATGCTGTTTGGATAGATTATAATAAAGATGGAGATTTTACAGATTCTGGAGAACAAGTTTTTTCTAAAGCAGCATCTCAAACAACACCTGCATCAGGAAGCTTTACAGTGCCAACAGGAGCATCTTCTGGAGAAACTAGAATGAGAGTTTCTATGAAATATAATGGAGTGCCAACCTCTTGCGAGACTTTTTCTTATGGAGAAGTAGAAGATTATACCGTTAATATTATTGCAGGAGTTGCAGATACTGTTAAACCAGTAATTACGCGAACAGGAAGTGCTACTATTAATCTTACTGTTGGAGATACCTACAGTGAATTAGGAGCAACTGCTACAGATAATATAGATGGTAACCTTACATCAAGCATTGTTACTTCGGGAACTGTAAATACAAATTCTGCAGGTACTTATACAAGAAACTATAACGTAAGCGATGCGGCAGGTAATGCAGCAAACCAAGTATCTAGAAGTATTGTAGTAAGTCCTGCAAGTACATCTGGTTGTTCTGGAGCAATATCATCTTTCCCTTATAGCGAAGGTTTCGAATCTGGTTTTGGAGCATGGACTCAAGGTGGAGGAGACGATTTTGATTGGACAAGAAACTCAGGAACAACACCATCAAGTAATACAGGACCATCAAGTGCGGCAGCAGGATCTCAATATGTTTATATGGAATCTTCTGCACCTAACTATTCTACTAAGCGTGCTATTTTAGTATCACCTTGCTTTAATTTAACAGGACAAAATCAAGCAACACTTAGTTTTAAATATCACATGTATGGAGCAGCTGCAATGGGTAGCTTAGAATTAGCAGTAAGTACAAATAATGGTTCATCTTGGTCTGCTGTTTGGACTAATTCTGGAAATCAAGGTAACTCTTGGCAAGATGCAAGTGTAGATTTATCATCTTACGCTGGAAGTAATGTGCAATTGAGATTGGATGGTACAACTGGTACAACATGGCAAGGTGATATGGCAGTAGATGCTATTAGCCTTACTAATGGCTCTGCAGATAAGTGTGCTGGAGTCTCAGCATATAACAGTAGTCAATCTTATTCTGTTGGAGATAGAGTAACTTATAATGGGTCTTTATACGAAAGAGGAGCATCGAGCTGGTCTAACTTAGGAACTTGTGGAACAGCAAGAGTTTTAAATGAAGGTACAGTAGAGCACTTAGGTGTCGAAATTTCTGTATTTCCAAATCCTGTAAAAGGAAACATGTTATATGTAAAATCTAACATAGAAAACTTACCATTTACGGTTGTAAATATGTTAGGACAACAAGTAGCAAAAGGAACAGTTACACATGGTGTAAATGTTACAAACCTTGAGACTGGAATGTATATGATTCAGTTTAATGTGAATAATACAATAGAAACAAGAAAATTCATTAAGCAGTAAGTTTTATCCTTTAAACCAACTAAAATTATTGTAGAAAAGGCCTCGATTTATTCGGGGCTTTTTCATTTTTAAATATGTCTCGTCCTAAAATAAGTTGGCACAAAATCGACTTATTATGAAAAACCAATTAAACAGGCGAATTAAACGTACACAATGCGATTACAACTTAGGCTTTAAATTAGCCCTTGTAGCCGAAGTAGAAAAAGGCAATTACACTTACAAACAAATCCAAAAGGTTTACAGAATTCAAGGAAGAAGCACTGTTTTGGTATGGTTAAGAAAAGATTGAACATTAGATTGGAGTAAGCTTAATTTACGCCAAGTACTAAAATCTAAAGGAATATCATCTCAAAAGTTAAAGGTTTAGAACGTGAACTCTCTCATGAGAAACTAAAAAACATAGTTATGCAATATTCTAGAACAGTATAACAACAATAAT